>JAGTQJ010000010.1 GCA_018396515.1 Candidatus Bathyarchaeota archaeon
CACATACTACTCCCTCTCCTCAGCCTCAGATATTATCTTATTTCTCCTCTCGACGGTCCTCTCTATCAGCTGGGCCTCCAGCTCAAGTGTCGGGATCCTCATCTAGGTATAACCTCCCTAAGGATCAGCTCAACGGCCTCCCTGAACCTCTCCTCAGGCACCCTCCTCAGATCTTCAGCCTTGACCCTGTACTCCTCCAGTATCTTCGCAGCCTCAAGCTTAGCCTTCTCCTCCTCAGCACGGGTTAAGTCCTCTATCCCGTCCCCCCTTTCAGCCCTTATCCTCCTGTTCTCAGCCTCCTCCTTTGCCCGGGTTATCATCTCCTCTGCCCTCCTCCTAGCCTCCTCTATCTTCAACTCCGCAGCTTTCTCAGCCTCATCGAGGATTCTCTGAAGCCTCTCACTCAGGGTTAAAACTCTCTCCATGCTCCCCAACCCTCCTAAAGCTCGAGCTTCGCCCCTATGGCTAGGGAGACAACCGCCTGCAACTCCTCCATCCTCATGCCAGTCTCCAGCGTGAGGTCTGGTATGAGGGCGAAGATGGGGGTGATCCCCCCCCGCCTCAACACCTCCTCCCGGATTGGGAGCGTCTCCCTAGCGAACCTCTCAGGGATTATAATTATCTTGAAATCCTGCTCATTAACCAAGTGTTCTAGGAGCTCGGCGACCGATTCCCCATCCTCAGCCTCGTAACCTACTGCTCCTATTATCTGGAAGCACGTGACGAAGGACGATGGACCTACTACGGCTACGCTCATTTCATATTTGGTGCTCCCTTCCCCATTAAAAAATTTGTGCAGGCCTAGCCGGCTTGGAATCAGGGGCATCAACCAAGATATCGAGGGCTAACGTCAACTAAAACTGGGTGAAAGATAGAGGATAGTGCTATTTGAATTCTAAGCCCGAGATACTAAGGATTAAACCAAATGAAATGTTAAAATTTTCTCCTCAGATCTTGATTTTTAGTCTTGAAATTCATAATCCGAAGAGATGTTCTAGATAGACCTCTATGGGCTCCGTGATTATAGTCGGCCATATACCATAGATCAGGGATAAGGAGCTCAAAGCCAGTAGGGCTATTATCATCGGTATCGGGGCCTCCCTGACACCTTTCAGGTACTCGGGGAGGGATCCGTAGAAGACGCGCCAGACTGTTCGGAACTCGTAGGCGAGGGTTATTGCAGTAGCCAGAGTCGCAGCCAGGATGGCTATTGTGAGTTCTAGAGGGGAGCTCATGAATCCCCTCTCGAAGGCGCCTGTTAGGAGGATGAATTTAGATTTAAATCCCACCGTTGGTGGAACCCCGCCTATCGTGAGGAAGCCGACAAGGGCTGCGATAATTGATGATGGCAACCTAGAGGCTAGCCCTCCGAGCTTATCCATCTCCCTAGTGCCGGTTCTGTAAAGGATCGCCCCTGCAACTAGGAAGAGGAGGGCTATTGCGAGTCCATGGCTGATGGCATAGGAGATGGCCCCCACAACCCCATACTTCATGTAGGTGAAGACACCGAGGAAACAGTAGTTCATCTGGCTCATGCTTAGGTAGGCCACTAGACGCTTTGTATCATTCTGCATCAGGGCCATTATCCCCGCATATAGGATAGTCAGGAGGGCCCAGAGCTCAAGCCAGCCGCTGTAGGCGAATAGGACCTCCCTGAAGGGCATCAGTAGCCTAGCCATGGAGTATGTCCCTAGGAGGACGGAGGTGGCTCCCAGGACGGCGCTGACCGGTGATGGGGATTCTGAGTAGGTGTCAGGGAGCCAGCCGTGAACCCCAAGGGATCCAATCTTCACGAGGAGGCCCAGTGTTATGGCCAGCCCTATCCACGGCTCCGTCGAGCTCGCCTCGATCCTCCACAGGTCTGAGATATCGAAGCTTCCTATGTGCTTGGAGACGGCCAGTATCCCAACCAGGAGGGATACGCCTCCTACATGGGTCCAGAGAAAATAGGATAGGGAGATCCTCCCTCTTTCACCATAGCCGTATAGGAGTATTAGGAGCCATGAGAAGATCAGGGCGCACTCGAAGAATAAGTAGAACTCTATCAGGTTCGTGGCTAGGATGGCCCCTAGAACGCTTCCAGAGTATAGCATGTAGAGGGCTGGGTATGCCGCATACATCGTGCCACTTTCCTCGATATCCCCCATTTTCATACGCCTATCTATGTATGGAATGGAGTGTAAGGCTGAGAATGCGAAGACGAAGGCCATCGTGAATATTACGGGGACGCTGAGCCCATCGCCTAAGAGGCCGAAATTCAGCCTCACGGTTGTTAAAGTCCAGACATACTCGACTGAAATGGGATGCTTATGAGCTGTCAAGAGGAGTGGGGCGAACATCATTGTAATTGAGAACAGAATGGCGAATACCAGCCAGTTAATTGATTTTCCGAGAGTTCTTCCTATTATAAATAAAATGGGGGCTGAAAATATTGGTATGAATACCGCTGCTATCATGAGATAATCTATCATGCTCCTCCCTCCAATAATTCTAAAACAGTTCTCATCATTGGTTCAAGAATGAAGCTCGGATATATCCCTATAATTATAGATAGGACGCTGAATATAATCAATGGTATTGTCATCTTGGCGGGGGCTTCCTTCACATCTCTCAAGTGCTCCGGGGTAGGGCCGAAGAATATGCGCCTCACCGTCCATAGGGTGTAGGCTATTGTGAGGGCTGTAGAGATTAAGGCAGCCAGAGATATGCTCAGCTCAAGCCATGAGGCCTGTAGGCCTCGATCAAAGGCCCCTGAGAAGACCATCAGCTTGGATATGAAGCCAACGGTCGGCGGTATTCCAGCTATATTCATGCATCCTATCAGGAAGGCCGTGGCAGATATGGGCATCCTCCCAGCCAGGCCTCCTAGAGACCTTATGTCCCGGATGCCACTTCTATACATCACCGTGCCCGCGGTTAGGAAGAGGATGGCCTTGCCCAGCCCGTGGCTTATATAGTGTAACATGGCCCCAGACACTCCGAGGGGCATGGAGCTAGCTATTCCTACGAGGATATAGCCCATCTGGCTTATGCTCGAGTATGCCAGAAGCCTCTTTATATCATTCTGGGCCAGGACCATAAGGCCGCCGTAGAGCATCGTAAGGAAGGCCCACAGGAATACTGGCCAGTAGAGGCTCTGGAAGGCGCTGTGGATCGGGATTATGAGCCTCACAATGGCGTAGGCAGCCAGCCCTATCATGGCTGGGCTTAGGAGGGCTGAGATGGATGTTGGAGCCTCGGCGTGGGCGTAGGGGAGCCAGATATGGAGGCCGAAGACAGCCATTTTAATGAAGAAGCCTAAAAGCATCATCAACGTGACAAAAGTGGCTAGGGGGTTGCCATCGAGCCTCTTCAACTCAGAGATCTCGAAGCTGTGGATTGTGGCATATGTGGTAAGGGCCCCTGTTACGAATAGCACGGCGCCGACTATCGACCATAGGAGGTACATGAGGGCGATCTTCTCCCTCTCACCATATCCATAGATGTTTATCAAGGCCCATGAGGGGATTATCATCAACTCGAAGAAGAGGTAGAACTCGAAGAGGTTGGTCGCGAGGACCACTCCCATCATGCTGGTTGCATAGGCTAGGTAGAGGGAGTAGTATGTGGCGTAGGCCTTTTTATTCTCTTCATGATACTCCTCGTGGATTTTATGCTCCATATAAGGTTGAGAGTATAATATGATGATGGTGCAGAGTAGGGCGACGGTCAGGACGATGGGTAGGCTCAACCCATCTAGAAGGAGGCCAAACCTTATCTCGGGCAGCCAGTAGAAGTACTCGCTCAACGGAGATAAAGCAACCTTAGGGAGCATGGTTGCGAAGAAGATCGTGCTATAGGCCAACGGGAGCAGTGCTATCCAGCCAACATGCCTCCCGATTCTACGGCCGACCGCGTAGACGAACGGCATGAAAACCGCCGGAGCCAAGACAGCCAGCCACGCGGATGGGTACATCATCCCTCCCTCCTAAGCCAAACACCGATTTCAAAGGTCTCCAAGAGGCGGCGGGATGACTTGTGAACCACTCTGCAATCTAACTTACAGGAGATGGCAAAGGAGCAGACTGAAGGATGGATTATTGAGGAAAGGAGAAGATGGTGGATAGGAGTTTTGATCATCATCGAATTATAACCCTCCCGAACTTAGCAATATCATTAGGGTGAGCAGGAAAAAGGTAATCCCAATATATAGGATATTGTAGTTTAGTATGCCGGTTTGAAGCCTCTTCACCCTATGATAAAGCGCGGTCACAGCGTTAGGTACACCCCTGTTCAGGCCCCCTTCCACAACACCTATCTCCAACACTCCGAACATCGCACCCCCGAGGGCCTTGAAGGCCCCGGCTACAGTGGGGGATATCCTGTCGAAGACTGTTCTCTCCAAACCCCGGTAGAGCCGCTCCTTAAAACCGAGAAGGCCATCGACGAATACTGCGTAGTATGTTGGGTTCATATACCATCTGTTCCATAGGAATGTGTGTAATCCCCTCAGGGGGGGTGAAGATGAGACCAGGGCCCATGGATCGATCCTCCTGGCCAGGTAGAATATCCAGCCGGTAACCCCGCCTAACAGGAGCATGACAGCGGAGATCATCGCGGCCGTCAGTTTAGTCGTGGCCCAAACCTCTGCTGGGTGGACCTCTAACCCCATGTGATGAAGCATCTCCTCGAGCTGATGCTCTATGAAGACCTCCGGTGAGAGCTTTGGATTGAAGAGGCCCACCAGGCCCAAGAGGCCAACCGCTACAACCATCACGACCAGGATGGCGTATGGAACCCACATCACCCCAGATACCTCATGGATGTGTCTAACTCCATGCTCCTCATGAAAGGGGGGGTCGTGTTCTCCAGCATTCAAGTGCTCGGAGCCAGGCTTCTCATCTCCTCCATGTCTGCGACGATGTTCGTTAAAGGAACCCTCATGGCCTGTTGTCTTTTCCTCGTGATGGTGGACGCCCCTCATCAGGTTTCTCAGATGCTCGCTCTCATGGCCGTAGAATGTCATGCTCATGTATCTTATGCTGTAGAAGAAGGTCATGGCGGCGCTTATGCCCGCGACCGCCAGTAGGGCTAGGGAGAGGGGGGTCCCAGCGGTGAGGCACGCAAGGAAGACCGAATCCTTACTCCAGAACCCGCTTAGAGGTGGGATCCCCGCCAAGGATAGGGTTGCTATGAGCATTAGGCTGTGGGTTATGGGCATATACCTCTTCAGCCCGCCCATGTCGGACATGTAGATGGACTCGACGGCGTGGATAACCGACCCTGCGCATAGGAACAAGGCTGCCTTGAAGAGGGCGTGGCTCACGAGGTGGAACACTCCGCTGGTAAGGCCAGCCACATACGCACCCTTACTGAGGCCGGATACTCCTAGCCCCAGCATCATGTAACCAATCTGGCTTATGGTCGAGTAGGCGAGGACCTTCTTAAGCTCCAAGGCGACCATCGCCTGGCTGGCCGCTAGGAAGGTGGTGAAGGCCCCGACCAGGGCTATCGCGGTGAAGTATACCAGGGCCTCATCGAGGTGATAGACCCAGCCTCCTAGGTAGAACACTGGGGACATCCTCGCGACAAGGTAGACCCCAGCCTTCACCATCGTGGCCGCGTGTATTAGGGCGGATACTGAAGTGGGACCAGCCATCGCCTCGGGCAGCCACTCATGTAAGGGGAACTGGGCCGATTTTCCTATAGGCCCACCTAGGAAGCATATGGCTGTTAGGGATAGAAGGCCTGGCGTTGCAGATATGGCTGAGAGCCACTCAGGTGCCCTCTCTATCAGCTCCTCGAAGTTCAATGTGCCCGCGTAGTGGAAGATTATGAATATGGCCGCTAAGAGGAAGACGTCGCCGATCCCAGTGACGACGAAGGCCTTCATCCCGGCGTGGGATGGGGGATACATCTTCGTCGGGGGAGGGCCGCCTAGCCATCTCTCCTTCTCATCCCTGTAGTAGTAACCTATCAGGCCATAGCTGCAGAGGCCAACCCCCTCCCACCCTATTAGAAGCTGTAGGAGGTTGTTCGAGAGGACCAGGAGGAGCATGTTGCCTATGAAGAATAGGAAGAAGAACCAGTACCTAGCCATGTGGGGATCCCCGTGCATGTAGCCGACCGAGTAGACCACGATGAGGAAGGCTATGAAGGCGACGACATTGCTTATTATTATGCTCAAGGGATCCACTAGGAGCCCAACCTTGAGGGGGTGCCCGGGGAAGTCTATCCAAGTCGTAAGGGTCAACTCACCTGGGTACTTCCCGGTGAAAAGGTATGGGAGCATGGAGGCTGCGAATATGACCGAGGAGAGGGCGAAGGCCACAGCGGCGTAATCCCTGACCCTGTGGCCGAGCCTGCTTATGAGGGGCATCAATAGAGCCCCGATTATCGGGGAGATCCAGCTAAGCCAAGGCCCAGGATAATTGAGCAGGGCTTCAATCCCCAATCATCTACGCCTCCTGAAGATATCTTTCCTCATTCCCAGCATGCTCTATAAAGGATTTACCATCCTTCATCAGAATACCACCGCCCTGATGTAGTTCTGAATCCCCTCTACAAGGGCCCTAGAGGCCTCACTTGCGTACTTTAATGCGGGCTCCGGCCATACTCCTAGGAGTAGGATGAACACCGCCATGACCACGGTTACCGATACCATCAGGGCTGGAGCCTCCCTTACCCTCAACCCACCCTCAGGCTTCGATATCAGGGCCTTCATCACCCTCAGATAGTAGGCCATGCTGAAGGCGCTGTTTAGGACGCCTGCCACGGCCAGCCATGGGGCCCCGACAAGGATGGCCGAGTTGAAGAGGATGAACTTGCTCACGAACCCATTTGTGGAGGGTACTCCCCCAAGGCCGAGGAGTGAGATGAAGAGGGTGAGGGTCGAGATTGGCATCATCCTCCCTACCCCTCTCAGGCTCTCTATATCCCTCGTCTCCGCCTCGTGAACAATGGAGCCTGAGGCTAGGAATGCCAGGCCCTTCATCAAAGAGTGGTTGAAGACGTGTAGGAAGGTCCCCATAACCCCGTAGGATGTTCCGGATGCCACTCCTATGAGCATATAACCCATCTGGGCTATGCTGGAGTAGGCCAGAAGCCTCTTTATATCCCTCTGGAGGAGGGCCCAGATGTTGGCCATGGTCATGGTCAAGACCGCGAGGGCTGAGAGGGGGATATGGAAGAAGTCTGGGGTGAAGATGAGGTATAATACTCTAGTAAGCCCGTATAGGCCTGTCTCGATGACTATCCCTGAGAGCATCGCGCTTATCGGGCTGGGCGCCTCTGGATGGGCATCTGGAAGCCAGGTGTGGAGGGGGACAATGGCCGACTTAACCCCGAAGCCCACAATTAGACAGCTGAATAGGACCATCAGCCAGGGCGTCGGGGGAGCCCCCCTAAGCCCCGCGGAGAGCTGTGCGAAGTTCAGGGTTCCAGTCATCCCGTATATGAAGGACATGCTCAGGAGGAGGAAGGCCCCGGCGGTGGCGCTCATGAGGAGGTACTTGAAGCCCGCCTCTATCGGGGCCCACCTCTCCTTCATGAAGGCGACCAAGACATAGCTTGATAGGCTCATCATCTCCCAGAAGACGAAGAGGGTGAAGAAGTCTCCAGCCATCGCCACCCCCGTCATCCCCGCCATCATGAAGAGGAGGAGGGTGTAATACTCGTTAAGGCGGCCCATCCTTTCCATGTAGCTGAAGGAGTATATGGCGACGAGCAGTCCAAGGAAGGCCACGCTCCAGACCATGAATATGCTCAGGGCATCCACCTCGAAGCAGCTCCCTGAGGGGGGAGGCTGACCCCACGGGGTTATGAGGAGGATCCCATCCGGCCTGGCTCTGAGCTGCTCGAGGAGGAGGTAGACGCTTATGAGGGCTGAGGATGAGACCAGGGCTACCCATATCTCCCTCAGCCTCCTCACACCAATCCTCTCCCCCAATAGGCCTATGAAGGGGGTAGCCAGAGCCCCTAGGAGGAGGATGGATAGTGGGGCTGGAAGCTGTAATGATTGGTTCAATGGCCAATCTGCTACCATCTTAACCGCCTCAGCCTCCTCACATCGACTGTCCTATAATGCCTGTAGACGTTCAGGGTCATGGCCAACCCGACAGCTATCACGGCCCCGTCCAGGACTATAGCCATCATGACAACCGATTGAGCTAGGGGATCCATGAAGCCCTCGACCTGGGCTGAGAGGGCTATGAAGTTCAGGTTGGCCGCGTTGAATAGAATCTCTATCCCCATCAATAGCCTTATCATATCCCTCCTCACCATCAGGCATCCCAGGCCTATCGCCATTAGGAGGACGGTGGATATGATGAATGGCTGATACGGGATCATGTTCCCTCAGCCTCCTCGGGCTTCAGAAGCGCTAGACAGCAGATTATGGCCACGACTATGACGAAGGCCTGCGTGGTCACGTCAAGGGCCCTGTTCTCCCAGAGGAACCTGCTAACCCCCTGTGATAATCCCTCGAAGGGTTGGGTTGGTATTAATCGCCTAGGGATCCCGGGAGCGTATTTTAGGATTGGGAAGGTCTCGGCTAGAACAAGCGTGGAGAAGAGGAAAGTTATGCAGAGTATTATCACGGACGCCAGGGCTGAGCCTAGTTCTAAACCCTTTCTCCTCATTCCTCAGCCTCCTCCTCGACCTGCATCTCTCCTCCCCTAGTCAGCATAACCGTGATGATGAAGAAGACGACGATCGCCCCCGCGAAGATGGCGAGCTGGAAGAGGGAGGCCATCGGGGCTCCGAGCATGTAGTAAATTATTCCTAGCAGTATGTTTGTGCATAGGAGGAAGATCACGCCGTAGACTATGTTTGGATCTGAGACTGCGAGGAAGGCAGAGAGGACGGTGAGAGATAACAGTATTATTAGCTCTATCATAGCTCTTCAACCTTCCTGTACTTCATCTCAGACTCGGTCAGATATGGCTCGATCCTCCTCTTCAACCTCGGGATCACCTCCTTTATGTCTGGGACATGGGAGAGCATCTCCGGAGTGTAGATGAGCCTCCCCCTATCCATGCTTGAGAACTCGACGAGGTCCGTGAACTCCAGGGCCTTAGTTGGGCAGAACTCGACGCAGAACCCGCAGAGGCTGCATGTGCCATAGTCTATCCTGGGATACTTCCCCTCCCTCCCCTCCACCTCCACCAGGAGGATGGAGCTGCATGGGCAGACCCTGGCGCAGGTTCCGCAATGGATGCATCGGTCTAGGTGGAGCCTGTGGCGCCCCCTGAACCTGGGGGAGAAGACGAGCCTCTCATCCGGATATGCAACCGTCTGGGAGCTCCTCAGGACCTTCGGGGCCACGACCATAAAGGGCTTGAGGATCTTCTTCACAAGGGCCAACTAGAATATCCCCCCAAGTTTTAAGGCCAGCGTAATGAGAGGTTGAGGATTGAGAGGGGCATAAGGTAATACCATCCTAGACGGAGGAGCTGGTCCATCCTCAACCTCGGGAAGACCCCCCTTATCAATATGACTATGGGAACGAGGACTGCGAGCTTAAATAGCATCCAGAAGATGTGGCTGTAGAGGGGGAGGCCGAATATGTTTGGGCCATTATATCCCCCGAGGTAGAGGGTTATGAAGAGGAGGGCCCAGGCCAGAAAGCTCACATACTCAGCCATCATTGTGAAGCCGAAGAGGATCCCGCTGAACTCGGTCCTCCATCCCAGGACGAGCTCAACCTCAGCCGTGGGTATGTCGAACGGGGTCCTCTCAGCCTCGATTATCAATCCCAGGAAGAATATTATGAAGCCTATGAACTGGGGGATCGCAAACCATATGGTGGACTGGGCCTCAACTATCCTCACCAGGTCGAAGCTCCCCGCCATGATGGCGACGGCGGAGGCACATATGACCAAGGGTATCTCGGCTGAGATGTAGAGGAAGGCGGTCCTAAGGCTACCTATAATGGTGTACTTATTGTTGGCAGCCCACCCGGCGAACACCGGGATGAGAGGTGAGAACCCAGCTATCGCGAAGAACATGGGCAGGCTCAGGCCACCAGCTCTAAAGAGGACCCAGTCGAGATCGAAGGGGATTAAGGTGATAGCTAGGGCTGGGATGGTTGGGAGGATGACGGGCATGGAGACGAACAGGGCCATATGAGCATCTTGAGGGATCACGATCTCCTTCAGGAAGAGCTTCAAAAAATCTGCGATGAGCTGGAGTACCCCCGAGCGGCCCCCACAGTAGTAGGGCCCAACCCTGAGCATCGCCCTAGCAAGGAACTTCCTCTCGAACCACACGACGATGATGGCGAAGAGGAGGATGAAGGCGAGGCCTGGGATAACTATGATCTGGGTGAGGGGCTTCAGGTTAAACAAGACTGACTTCATGAGCAGACTAGGGGCTTCTAGGATCATCTTCGAGATGATATCCAGGACATCGAAAATAGAGCCGAACGAGGTCGCTATAAGTTGATGGATAATGGCTAGGGCCACAATCCAGGAATATGTGGATAGGATCATCTCAGCCTCCCCTCTCACCTGTCGCAGTCGAGGTACCATGGGTCTATGGAATTTATGACGACGGGGATATCGGCCACTAGGATCCTATTAAGCTCGGCCAATCTCTCGAATACGTACATGTTCCTGAGGGATGGGGAGTTTATCTTCACCCTGTATGGGTTCATGCCCCCGTCTGTGAACATGTGGATCCCGAGCTCCCCCCTTGCGGTCTCAACCCTGCTGAGAAACTCACCAGGCTTGGGCCTTGGGAAGAGGGGGATCTTAACCCTAACTGGGCCTCCGGGTATCTCATTGGCGACCTGTTCGATGATGTTAAGGCTCTGCTCTATCTCGTGGAACCTGACCTTAAGCCTAGCCATGGCATCCCCATCCTGCTCGGTTATCACCTTGAAGTCTAGGTCTCCATAGGCTGCGTACGGCTCATCCTTCCTGACATCCATATCCACTCCTGATCCCCTCAGGACAGGCCCGGTCGCCCCGAGCCTGATGGCGTCCTCCTTTCTGAGGACGGCGACGCCCACACACCTCATCTCGAAGACCGCGTTCTCCACCATCGCCTCCCAATACTGCCGGAATCTTCCCCGTAGATAGTTCACCGCCTCCCTCACCTTGTCTTGAAAACCCTCTGGAAGGTCGTTCATCACCCCGCCGGGGATGATGAAGTTGTAGCTCCACCTAGCCCCCGTCAATCTCTCCATTAGGTCTAGGAGGACCTCCCTATCCACTGTCGTCCAGAGGAAGACGGCCGGGAAGTAGCCCGTAGACTCCACCTGGAGGCCGAAGGCGTACAGGTGGCTGTTGATCCTGCAAATCTCGCAGATCATAGACCTTATCCAGTTCGCCCTCTCAGGAGGCTCTATCCCTAGGGCCTCCTCAACAGCTAGGACGTAGCCTAAACCTATGTTCGCCGTATCCACCATCGCCATCCTCTCTATGGGGATGAGCCCCTGGAGGAGGGTCCTATTCTCAAGGATCTTCTCTATCCCTCTATGGGTGAATCCAAGGTCTGCGATGAGCCTGTGAACCACCTCACCATCCACATCTATGAGGATCCTAGTCTGGCCGCTCATGGGGTGCTGGGGACCCCAGCTTATCCTCATGATCTCAGGTTCTATCTGGGGCTCGCTCAAACCTTGACCCCCTCTCCCTTGAAGTCCTTCCTGAGAGGGTATCCCCCCCTCCAGTCTGGTGGGAGGAGGAGATGAACCGGGTTTGGATGGCCCTCGAACACGACGCCGAACATCTCCATCGTCTCCCTCTCGTGGAAGTTCATCGCATCCCATACCTTGGTCATGGATGGGATCTTCGGCTCGTCTCTCGGAAGATTTACCCTCAGGGTGAGGATGAACCTCTTAGATGGGTTGGTGAGGTAGTAGATGACCTGTATCCTCCCTTCTTTTGGGTAGTCGACGGCGCCCGCGGATATGGGGTGGATGAAGCCGTACTCGTCCCTCAATATCTCTGCCAGCCTCAGAAGATGCTCCCTCTTCGCGAGGATGGAGACCCTCCTCGGCCTCAGAACTCTGGCATCCTCGACCAGCTCTGGATGGGCCTCCTTAAGGGTCTCAACCAAGGCCTTCTCATCCCCTTCTGGCACCTATCTTGACCTCCCTCTACGACCAGATGGGGTGGATGAAGCCGTACTCGTCCCTCAATATCTCTGCCAGCCTCAGAAGATGCTCCCTCTTCGCGAGGATGGAGACCCTCCTCGGCCTCAGAACTCTGGCATCCTCGACCAGCTCTGGATGGGCCTCCTTAAGGGTCTCAACCAAGGCCTTCTCATCCCCTTCTGGCACCTATCTTGACCTCCCTCTTGATCTTCTCCTGCAGGAGCATCATGCCCTGGATTATAGCCTCAGGCCTGGGTGGACAGCCCGGAATATACACATCCACAGGGACTAACTCGTCGGCCCTCACAACCGAGTAGGAGTCATGGAAGGGGCCCTTCCCAGTTGGGCAGGCACCCACTGAGACGACATATTTAGGCTCGCCCATCTGGTCGTAGAGGTACTTGACCCTCTCCCCCATCTTCCTAGAGATCACGCCAACTATCATGAGGCAGTCAGTCTGGCGGACGCTGGCGAAGGGGAGGATCCCGAGCCTCTCCATATCGAAGCGGGAGCCGGAGACCTGCATGAACTCAGGGCTACAGCAGCCAGTCACGAAGTGTACCGGCCAGATGGAGAACTTCCTAGCCCAGCCGGCTATATACTCCACAACATCATAGATGGGTTTAGGTATATAGTATCTGTCGAAGATCCGCTCCTTTACGGTTGTCTCCATCTCCACCTACCTCACCACCCTCCTGAGCTCTGAGAGGAAGTATCCTACACCAACGAGGACGATGAGGATGTATAACGATGAGATCGCCATGGACTCAGGCCTGGTGGAGATGGACATGGCTGAGGTCAACACCATCCATGAGAATGCGTCAAGGGCGAAGAAGACCACCGCATAGCCGAAGTAGCGAACCGCACCAGTTATCCTGAAGTTAAGAGCCCTCCCGAAAGGGGTTTGACCACACTCATAGATATTCTCCTTTATAGGGTTGGGCTTTAGAGGCCCTATCCACCTGGCGAAAATGATGGCAATGGATAGGAAGGCAACGAAGACCGCGGCGAAGAGCCAGAAGGCGATGTGATCTCCTAGGTAAATCATCCCCTTCCCTTCCCCCTAAGCTCAGCCAACATATTTATAAAATTTTCACTGTAAATCTTTGAGATCTGCGCTTTAGATGAGTTACCTATACATTTGGCCATAAGCTCGTTGCATATTAACGGAGTTGTTTTAAACAATCCCTCAGATGATGGATGAAGGGGGTATGGCTTCGAGCCCGAGGGAGAAAGCCTAAGCGGGGCTTTTAATAGCTTATATATCACAGGATGGTTAATTGGGGTAAGGGTCGAAGCTCATGAATCTGTAAATTAACTCCCATCATCTTAGCTAGCGGTTATATGGCTGATGCGCACGATAAACATCATATTATAAAGATGATTATAAATATCGATCTATTGAGCCAGAATGTGTCTATTATTAAATGAGATTTAAATCTATGTAAATATTTGAAAAAAATGTAAATGTTTTTAAATTGGGAATAGTGTTGAAATTTATTTATTTTTCTTTTTCATTTCTTTATTTTTTATCCATATTCCGATCAGGATCGAGAGCTCATAGAGGAGATAGAAAGGTATAGATATGAGGAGCATGCTGAGAGGCGTCGGATCTGGCGTGATGATGGCTGTGACTATGAGGAGGCCGACGAAGATATAGCTCCTGTTCTTCTTCAGCGTCTCAGGATCTATCAGGTCTATTTTTACTAGAAAGGTTATAAGGAGTGGGAGGGTGAAGAAGAGGCCCGATCCGACGAGGCCGATGAAGACCATCTCGAAGAAGTCTTTCATTGCGAAGTAGGGGATAGCCCCGAGGCTGTAGACGAACCTCATCAAGGTTTTGAAGGTTATTGGGAGCAGAATGAAGTAGGCGTAGGCGGCTCCCGCTATGAAGAGAATGGAGAAGGAGAACATGAATTTTATGAGCATTCTTCTCTCATGTGATAAGAGGGCGGGACTCAAGAATTTGTAGAACTCAAAGGCTATAACTGGAGTAGATACCAATGTCCCTAAAGTGATGGCTATTATAATATATACGTAAAATGTATCGATCCAGTTTAGGGCTATGAGGTTAACATCTTTAGGGAGCATCATTTCCTGAATTATCTCTATGATGAGAGAGAGGAGAGGTTTATAATCTGAGAAGGATGGGTTATTAATGAAATTTAAGTCAGCTGGGAAAAGAGATATCACAACAGAAGAGATAAAGACCGAGAAGAGGGCCACCCTCAACCTCCTTGCAAGCTCTTCAAGGTGATCCCATAATGGTAGCTCGGCATCCCTAGACATTTAACCGCACCGAAGGATGAAAGAGGTAATTTAATGATTATCCCTTCCTTATCTCCTCGGCCTTAGATATATCCAACATGATCTCCTTTAGGCTTCTACCCTCGGTCTCGATCCCCAGCTTCTTAGCAGTCTCCAAGATGGCCTTCCTCAAATCCTCATCCGTCTGCTTCTCCTCTTTTGTCTCCTCCTCGCCTTTCTCCTCGCCAGCTCCGCTCATGGCCTTCTGATACTCCCTGACCGCCCTACCTAGGGATCTGGCGAGCTCTGGAAGCTTTCTTCCACCGAAGAGAAGCAGGACTATGAATAGGATGATGAGAAGCTCCCCGGTTCCAATGCCACCCAACAAGCCTATGCCTCACCTTCCTATCGATTCAAGTTGATAATTGAGACCTGATTATTTAAGGATTGTCCCATAAGAAAAAGGGCTTCAAATAATTGACCTATCATATTTCTGATAGTTTTCGTTTATAATAATGGAGTTCGGATAAGATGCCATGTTAAAAAAAGAGGGTTAAAGTTGGCCCGCGATGAGGATCACATATCTCAGTATGAAGCCACCTATAAGAACTAGAGCAAACCCAACGAGAGAGCCGAAAATGATCGTGTTTTCTTCTACAGATTTTATATAGTTATAGAGGCTGAGAACTAGATGTACGAGTAGACCAATTACTAGGTATATCCAGAAGAAGGCTGAAAGATCCCCGAATACTAAGGCGAATGAGCCATTAGTACCCCATACTGTTCCGATGAAAAGTATCACAACTAGGATCTCAAGAAATGTTGGAACAATTGAGTATTCCTCAATCGACTTAAACATCTGCGATACCTTAGACCTTTGCTCAAAAAATTCGAAAAAGTTTCGATCTAACCTTGGCATGATTTTTGCAATTATAGAAATACCAATGACAGTCAAGCCTAGACCAGTTAGAATTCCCGAGACCGTAAAGAGCCAGGGTAGGAGAGGTGAGCCCCAGAAGGGCCTTCCTCTCGCATAGGAGAGGAGTATACCAGTATACGCGGTCGTTGAGAAGCCTAAGACCATTCCAAGGATCTCAAGAAACTTTATCAAGATTCTGTTTCCATTCAGGAGCCAGAGGAGAGTAGTTAATAGTGCCACTACTGTGAAGGCTGATATTATCCATGTACCAACCGACATTATTGACACAGGGAAGTGTATGTAGGCATTAAGGACACTGAATGGAGCTACTGTTAGACGTTTAAGATCGAGGATAAGGAAGACTAGACCTGCCAGGATCGAGATAAGGCTTGTATATGCTCCAGACCTTGCCAGAACCTCGTATTTGCCTTTTCCAAATAGGTCTGACCACGCACCGATGATGTAAGCCCCACCTGCCATTCCTCCCAAGAATAGATATGTAGCTATCAATATTCCCCAGACTGGTTCTGACATATCAGCTCTCCCCCCTCTTCGATTCCTCTAGCTTACTCCTCCTCTTAGAATATAGCCAGAGCCCTCCCATGGCTATCAGGCCTACAGCTCCTATGATGGAAATGTTTTCGAGCATTCTTAGGTTGAAGGCTGCGGGAGCTTCTGGGCCGACCTTTGGGAACCCCAGCTCTGTGAAGGGCGTCTCTGAGATGTAGATCCATGAGGTCCCTCCGGCTTCGTGGAGGCCGTAGGTGTACAGCCCCTTAGCCTCAGCCTCTGCTGCCTTCCTCCTAGCCTCCTCTAGGCTCATGAGGGTTAGGGCATCGGTTGGGCATGCCTGGACGCATGCGGGTTCTAGGCCTTCACTCAGCCTCTCTGGGCAGAAGGTGCACTTCTCTATAGCCTTGTTCTCCTCATCGAACCTTGGAACCCCGAAGGGGCATGCATTTATGCAGTATCCGCATCCTATGCAGAGCTCCTTCCTATAGATGACAGGGCCTTCCTTTGTCTTGATGAGGGCTGTTGTCGGGCATGCGGTGGCGCATCCGGGCTCTATGCAGTGGTTGCATTGAACCTTGGCGAAGACCCATTTGAGCGATTCCCCCTTCCCAACCTTCACGAACCTGACATAGGTGTATGTCTGGGGCGAAAAATCGGATGGGTTCGTCCACTCAAGCTTCGGATCTGGATTGTGCTTGGTGGCCGTCGCTCCACGGTCGTTCCAGCGCTTACATGCCACCTGACAAGATCTGCAGCCTATGCATCTCCTCAGATCAACTAAAACTGCCTTTGCCATCATCCACCACCTAATCCTTAACTATGTTGCAGAGACAGGTCTTAAACTCGGGGATGTTCGCAGCTATGTCTACTGCGTCTATGGTCAGCTCGTTCGCGCTTGGTCCGGTGCTCAACCCCTTGAATCCCCAGTGCCAGGGCAGTGCAACCACGTGGACATCCCTCCCGTTAACCTTCACAGGCAAAAGCCGCTCTGTTATGTTGACCTTCACTCTTATCCCCTCAGGTTTCCTGGCCGTCTTCACCCTGACATAGTCGCCGTTCTTTACCCCGATCTGGGCGGCCAGCTGGGGGCTTATCTCTACGAACATCTCGGGATGGGCCTCAACAAGCCAGGGGATGTTGCGGGTCATCGCTCCTGCCTGCATATGCTCAGCCAGCCTGAAGGTCGTCATGACATATGGATAATCTTTCGGTCTACCTATGGTCAACGGGAAGCGTTCATCCCACAATGTGGGATATCTCTTTGCAAGCTCCTCATCTGGGCTCTCAACCGGCTCGTTGTGCAGCGGCATCCCATACCGGTATGGATGCCACTCTGGCTTTGATGGGTCGAAAAGGGGCCTGGACCATATCGCGGCCCTGTCTAGACCCAGCCATGTGTCCTTATCGTGGGCCCACCATACGAAGAAGGTCTTCACCCCTGCGGGTTCTTCATCTAAGTCGTAGAGTATTCTCTGGTTTAGCATCCAGCTCCAAGCCCAGTTCTTGTAGAGGCCGTACTTCGCGTCTCGGGCGTTCACGGGCCTTGGGTCACGCCTCTTAGCCAGAACCCCCCCAACATCAGGCCTCGATGTCCCATCCCATGACCCCCTATAAATGACGTTGGCCCATAGGGTGGGATGGCCTATCTCCTTGTACACCGCCTCAGCCGTCTCCCCTAGTTCATCCTTCCATACGGTGGGCCACACCGAGTCTACCCTTGAGGGGAGACCATATGGCGAGAGCTCAGAAGGTGTTTTGAACCCCTTAGCACGTATCTTCTTGAAGAGCTGGGTGACGAACCAGAGCTCATCCATGCACTCTCCGGGTGGTTCTGCTGCCTTCCAGTGCCACTGCACCCAGCGGCCAGTGTTGGTGACGCTGCCATCCCTCTCAGCCCTCGTGGTTCCGGGGAGGACAATGTCTGCGAAGTGGGCTGTCTCGGTCTCGAAGATCTCGTTGACGACGACAAAGACCCCAGGTTTGCTCAGCGCCTCCCTGACTAGATCAGCGTTAGCATTGGATACGGCGTTATTCTCACCGACTATTATGGCGACCTTGATCTTACCGTCCAGTATCGCCCTGAAGAGCTGGGTTGTAGCGTTACCTGTCCCTATGGGCATGTCGCAGATCACCGGCTCATTATCGGGGTCCTTGCCCGGATATGTGCCGATATACATCCCCCAGTTGAGCTCAAGGTTCCTCCACGTCGGGAAGTGTCTATCATCCCAGCGCTCCTCTATCTTGTCGGCGGGCTTGTAGGTGACGCCCCCCTCAACCCCTCCAGGCCTATTCGCAGGATCGGAGTTCTTCCATTTCTGGTAGCGCCTAACATCCTCCAGGTTCCTAGGGGGAGCTCTGTATCCCATTATAACATGGGACAGCAGGTTCATGTCCGTCGAGCCCTGAACATTGCTTATGCCTCTTAGGGCGTTGATGCCTCCGCCAGGCTTGCCCATATTCCCCAGGAGTAGTTGGAGGATCGCCTGTGCCCTGATGGCCTGAGTGGCATTGGTGTGCTGGGTTGTCCCCATGGCATAGTAGATGTTGCCGGGCTTATTACGGAAAAATGTCTCAGCTATCTCTCTGAGCTTCTCCGCCTTCAGGCCAGATATTCGCTCAACCTCATCGGGAGTATAGCCGGCAACCAAGTTCTTGAGCTTGCTGAAGATGGAGTTTGGATTGTCCATCCAGTCTGTTAGAAAGTTCCCGTCGAGGTCGTATGGAGCGTTGGTCCTCTTCTCAACGAACTCTCTATCGATGTACTGGGGCATCTCATATAGGAGTATGTGGATGAGGCCCAAGAATATAGCCGCCTCAGCCCCCGACCTATACTTGGCGTAGATATCCGCCTTCGAAGAGGTTCTGTTGAACCTTGGGTCGAGGTTTATTATTATGGCCCCCCTGTCTTTCGCCTCCAATACCCACCTGAACTCCATCGTGTGACTCTCAGCGGGATTGCTAACTATCAGGAAGCACTTAGAGTTCTTCGCATCTATTATGTGGTTTGTCATCGCCCCGAAGCCGAAGGTGTTTGCAAGGGCCACGACTGTGGAGGCGTGACATTTACGAGCTTGGTGCTCAACATTCAATGATCCAAGTATGGACATCATCTTCTTAGCAAGGTAGCACTCCTCATTGCTCCAATATGAAGATCCATGCCACATAACAGGAGAATCCTTTCCAACCCTGTAATAGTTTCGAACAGTCTTTCCACCTATGATCTCCTCATGCTCATACTTCTGACTTTTTATCGCATCAATTATCTTCTCTGCTATGATCTCGAGAGCTTGGTCCCAAGATATGTAAACCCATCCGGGGTCTTCATTTACACCCTTCCTGGGATTCGTCCTCATCATGGGCCTGGTGAGGCGGCGCTTGCTGTTTACAAGCTCGATATAAG
>JAGTQJ010000151.1 GCA_018396515.1 Candidatus Bathyarchaeota archaeon
TATGGCCGACGTACACCTTGGAGCTACCTCAGAACCGAGGCTTAGACAGCTAGAGATTGAGACGTTCAGGAAAGCTTTCGAGGAGTGTTTGAAGGAAGACGTGGACTTTGTGGTGATCTCTGGTGACCTCTTCCACCTTAACATACCGGATCTCCTTGTTGTGAAGGAAGCTACAAAGGTGATGATGAGGTTCATCGAGACGGGGAGGAGGATATACGTGGTGTACGGCAGTCACGACTTTTCCCCGAACGCAACCTCGATGGTGGACATATTAGAGGAGGCAGGGGTGATTGTTAGAGTAGGCAAACCCTCTACAGTGAACGGCTTGTTGAGACCAGAGATTGTCGTGGACAAGAGGACGGGGGCCCTTTTGACAGGGATCTCAGGTAGGAAGCTTTCCCTTGAGAAAGAGGCGTTTAAGCACCTAGACAGGGGGTACCTAGCTTCTTTGAAGGGCTTCAAGATCTTTCTATTCCATACCACCCTTGACGAAATCAAGATGGCTGGTGAGAGGTTTGAAGGCATCTCCTCAACAGATCTGCCCGATGGTTTTGACTACTATGCCGGGGGGCATGTGCACAGGAGGGTTGAGTACTTAAAAACCAAAAAGGTAGTGTACCCCGGACCATTATTCACAGGCTGGGGTATAGACTTAGAGAACACCGTTAAGGGGGAGAGGAGAGGCTTCTACATAGTCGAGGAGGGCACACCCAAATTCGTGGATCTGACGGCTTTTGAGGGCTTGTACAAGGAGGTTGATGCAACTGGAATGTCATCATTTGCACTAAACGAGATCCTTAAGGAGCTCACAATGAACATGGAAGTGAAGGAGAAGGTCGTTGTGATGAGAGTATTTGGGGAGCTCTCCAGCGGCAAGACGAGCGATGTGGAGTTTGCATCATTCAGGGAAGAGATCATGAAGAGAGGAGCGATATATCTCCACCTGAACAGGAGCCAGCTTAGGTCAAAGGACTTTGAGGGGCAGGCAGTTGTGAGTGACGACGTTCAAAGGGTAGAGGAAGAGACCTTCAGGGAATTTTCTAAGACGAAGAAGTTTGAGGAGGCTAGGCTCCACGTCGAGGCAATAACACTCTCGAAGGCGCTATTGCAGCAGCTCAAAGTCCCAAAGATGGAAGGAGAAAATGAGGGAGATTATGAGAGGAGGGTCTTAAACTCTGCCTTAGAAATTTTAGGCATCAAGGACCTCCTGAGGGGGTGACGGGTACGATACTCCGGCGACTGAGGCTGAAGAACATAAGAACCTACGAGGAGGGCGAGATAGAGTTCCCTAAGGGGCTAATACTCTTTGAGGGCGACATCGGCTCGGGGAAGTCGACGCTTCTGCTCGCTATAGAGTTTGCACTCTTTGGTCTTGGCAACGAGAAGGGAACCACCCTCCTCAGCCTGGGTAAGAACGAGGGGGAGGTTGAGCTGACCTTCGAGATCGGTGGGAGGGAGGTCATAGTCCACAGGTCTCTTATCAGAGTTGAGAGAGGAGGGGCAAGGAAGGGCGGCACTACACTAGGGGGTGTAAGGCAGGAGGACTGTTGGATTGAGGACAGGGGCAAGAGGTATAGATATTCGCCTAAGGAGATGAAGGAGGCGGTCCTCAGAATACTAGGGTATAATGAGCCTGTTGACCCAAAGGCAAAAAGCATAATCTTCAGGTACGCAGTCTACACCCCTCAAGAAGAAATGAAGGAAATACTCAACAGACCACCAGAGGAGAGACTACAGATCATAAGGAAAGCTCTGAGGTTGGAAGAGTACAAAGTTGCAAGAGACAATGCTAAGACGCTGTCGAGGGAACTCCGTTCTACCGCCAGGGTCTATTCAGAAGATGGAGATAAATTACCTGAAATCGAGAAGGAGCTCGCAGAACTCAAGAATAACAGAGTCGAGTTGGAAAGGAAGGCAAAAACTCTAGAGGAAGAACTTTTGGACCTAGAAGTGGAGATAAGGGGCTATGAGGACGAGGCTGAGAGGGTTAGGGACGAACTAGAGAGGCTCTCTGGGGAGGCAAAGAGGGAAGCAGAGCTGAAAGCGATGTTGGACGATGCTAATTCAAAGATCAAAACCCTTGAGCAGAGGCTGAGGGACAATAGGATGAAAGTAGATGGTATAAGGAGGCAGAGGGACGAGATCCTTTCAAGGCTCAAGAAGCCAAATGTTGAACTTGAGGTTGTTCAGCATGAGCTGAAAGCCGTCAAAGAAAAGCTGGAAGTTGTGACAGAAGAGCTGGGCGTGAAGAGCCAACTTTTCAAAACCTACTCGTCGTTGGTTGAAAGAAAGATCTGTCCGACTTGCAACCAAAGGGTTGATAACGAGGAGTTTCTTGGTCGGCTATCGAGACTAGATATGGAATTAAAAGAGGCCAAGGAAAATAAAACACTTCTCCAGAAGGAGTTGGAGAGGCTGGAGAACCTCATTAAAGAAATTCAAGACTATTTAAACATGAGGAGCCGGGCTGAGGAGTTAGATGAAAGAATCTTCGACCTTGAGGAGCAGATAGGGAGGGACGAGGCGGAGCGGAGAGAGCTCCTCACCAAGGTTTATGAAATCCAGAGGAAGATAGAGGGTGCAAGAAAGGCCGCAGAAGAGTATAGAGCTCTAAAATCCGAGTTGGATATGACAGAGCAAAAGAAGAAAGAGCTCGAGATTAAGAGGAGGAAGGCAGAGCAGGAAAGAACCACGACTATAACGGAGCTCAAGAACGTCGATTTGCAGGCTTCGCTTCTGGAGAGGGAAAGGGAGAGGATAAAGGGGAGACTGGCGAGGGCGAAGAGGTTAACAGAATACGCAACTTGGTTGGACGAGTGCTTCGCTCCAGCTCTGGAGAGGATTGAGCTCACAATACTAATGGGCGCTAACAGGGAGTTCAATGAGGAATTTTCTAGGTTCTTCGCTTTTATGGTCGAAGACCCCACAAAGAGCGTCATGGTCGACGAGGACTTCACTCCAATAATAATGCAGGAGGCCTACGAGCAGGAAGTCTCGAACCTGAGCGGAGGAGAGAGGACCGCACTTGCCTTGGCATACAGGCTTGCGTTAAACGAGATAGTCCAGAAGAGGTCAGGAACAGAGGGCGGTCTGATAATAATGGATGAGCCGACAGACGGCTTCAGCAAGGACCAAGTGGGGAAGATAGGCGACCTCATAAGAGAGCTCGATCCGGTCCAGGCAATAATCGTTTCCCACGAAAGGGAA
>JAGTQJ010000147.1:0-212 GCA_018396515.1 Candidatus Bathyarchaeota archaeon
ACGATACCCTTCGTGGATCTTCCCCTCATATCTACATCTGCACCGTTCCTCCTTATCATCTCAGCCAGCTCCATTGCTATCCTCGCTACGCTTATGCAGTGCTCTATGATGGGCTGGCTGCATCCAGCCTCCCTCATGATAGATATAGCCTCCTCTCTATTAGGTATCTTCAAACCTTCAACTCCTCCTCTAGCTCCTCTATCTTCTTCTTA
>JAGTQJ010000147.1:242-903 GCA_018396515.1 Candidatus Bathyarchaeota archaeon
GGGTTTAGGGGTCTACCGCACGAGGGGCATTTGAAGACGGTCTCCATGGCCTCCTCGAAGGACACCTTGGGGCAGCTGGGTGAGCCGCAGTGGTAGAACTCGTGCTGTTGCTCATACTCAAGCCTAATCCTGAGCTTCTTCAGGATCTTCTGCTTCACCCCTTGGATATAGGCGTCCACAAGCTCCGGCTGGAGCCTCCACTGGAAGATGAACCATCCCGTATCCTTATCCCTAGACCTCCTGCTCGTGACAAGGCTGTGATTATAGAGCTTGTAGAGGAGCCTCCTAACGTTGTTTATCTGGATACCGGTCTTCGCCGAGATCTCCTCGACGGTGGTTTCACCGCCCTCGCGTAGGGCCTTGACTATCTTCACTCCCTCCTCGCCCCCGAGGATCTCGACGAGCTCTAGGAGGTTCTCCTCATTACTGTTCAAGGCCCATCCTTCGCAATCTTTTCTAAATTCATATGTATATCAAGAGACTTAAATCTTTAAAGAGAAGAGGCCTAAATCGTAAAGACTCCTTCATGAGGGTTCTCTAGGCGCCTTGAGAAGCGAGTTGATAATCCTTCAAGACCCTTATGAAAATGGGCATATAAATTCACACCTTCTTTATTTCATGGACTGCTGTATGGTGTTGACTTCAGTGGGGGGAATTCGAT
>JAGTQJ010000147.1:945-3388 GCA_018396515.1 Candidatus Bathyarchaeota archaeon
CCTGGGGAACTATCTTGAGCCTCGCCCCTTCGTAGGAGAGGCTCAGCTCCTTTCCTTCATGGAGTTCGTGGAGGAAGACCGCCAGTGCACTCACCTCGGAGTGGGGTTGGGAGGTCACTGAGACGTTCCAGTCGGCTAGTGTGAAGACCTCCCCTGGAACCTTAGCCCCTCCAACAACTATCAGCTTCGGGGCCGGTTCCGCCCTGATCAGCGGAACCACATCCATTAGGGGGAGACCGTACATCGTGAGGTGGATCACCTTGCCCCTCTCCTTCCAGGCATTAATGGTTCTCCTCCAATCTGAGACATATTCTATGGTGAATCTTCCACCCCAATCTTCGCATACCTTTCTGATGGACTCCTCCATTGAAGGGTCTCTAACCCCACTGTAGTAGGCCCCGGAGGCCCCGAAGGCCCTAGCCGCGAGCATAAGGTGGGTTGTAACCCTCTCATCTCTTTTGGGCCTATGGCCTAGTCTGAGCACGTAGAGGGACATCCCCAGAGGTTGATCAAGGGTGGGGCCCTTTTAATTTCCTCCTATCACGGAGAAATTTACTCTTTTTTTAGTAGCAACTTTTATATTGGTAAATGGAGGACCTCTTGAGGTGGTCAATATGAGGGGAAGATCCACGAAGGGTATCGTTATGACAGGAATTATGGGAGCCTTTGGGAACGCCCTCTCCTTCCTCTCAATAAGGGTGGCGCCCCTGGTTCCCTCCCTCCCCCTAGGCCCCATCAGCGTCTCGATAGCCCTTGACATGTCACACATAGCGACGTTTATCGCGGCCCTCTTCGGAGGCCCCATCCCGGGCTGCCTAACGGGGCTGATCGGGGGCCTCTTAGCATCCTATGAGTTCGGATTCTCGAAGGGGAACCTGATAACCGGTTTCGGCCTGCCCATCGGAAAGGCCCTCACCGGTTTGACGGCCGGCATTATCCTCAGGAGGTTTGGGTCGAGATCGAGGAATGGGGTTATGATGGTGCCCATAACGGTGGCCTCCTACATCCCTGAGGGGGCTTACACGGCCCTCCTCTTCATCTACATCTTCCCGATAGCCTTCGGGCTTCCAAGGTGGATTGCCAGCATACTAACCCTTCAGATCCTCGCAAAGGCGTTTATAGAGATGGCCGTGATGGGACTCATCCTCATGGGCCTCATCAGAAACAGGGGGTTCTTCGAGTACATCAAGGGGCTATTCTCCTAGGCCCCCTCTCCCGTGAACCCGTCCTTTATAGGCCGTCCTCCATCCAATCGGTTTTTATAACTCACCTTAATATAGAGTAGGCTGTTATGGGCCCGGTAATAGACTTTCACAACCACTTCTATCCAAGAGCCTACCTGGAGGAGTTGAAGAAGGGGGTGGGCTTCGCATCCCTATCCAGGGATGAGATGGGAAGGCTGATCATCAATTATGAGGGGGACTACAACATAGTGGTAGGCCCCCACATCGACCTGGGGGAGAGGCTCAAGGCCATGGATAGGTGGGGTATAGACATCCAGGTCTTGACCCTTACGACGCCTGGGGTGGAGAGGGAGACGGCTGAAAGGGGGTTAAGGCTCGCCAGGGCCACCAACGACGAGTTTGGAAGGATCGTGGAGAAGCATCCAGATAGGTTCGCCGCCCTCGCTGCCCTGCCGATGCAGGATCCAACGGCGGCCGCGGAGGAGCTTGAGAGGGCTGTTAAGGAGTGCGGCCTGATGGGGGCCACGTTGATGTCCAATGTGGGTGGGAGGCCCCTGGACTGGGGGCCCTTCATCCAGGTCTATGAGAAGGCCGTCGAGCTTGATGTCCCCCTCTTCATCCACCCAGCCAGCCCCATCAACCAGAGGGGTATGGGCGATTATAGGCTGGTCCCCATCCTCGGCTTCGGGGTGGACACCACCCTATCCATCCTAAGATTGGTCTTCAGCGGCATCCTGAAGAGGCTCCCGGGATTGAAGCTTGTAGCCTCCCACCTCGGAGGGGTCTTCCCATACCTTAGGGGAAGGATAGACCGGGGCTTCGAGGCATACCCAGAATGCAAAGTAAATATCTCAGAGCCTCCCTCCAGATACCTAAAGGAGTTATGGATGGACTCCATCTGCTACGATGAGGATATCCTCATGTCCGCGATCTCCTTCTCAGGATCCGGGAAGATTGTTCTCGGCAGCGACCACCCCCACCAGATAGGGGATATTGAGAGGGCTGTGGAGAGGATCAGGAGGCTTCCAATAGGAGAGGAGGAGAAAAACATGATCCTCGGTGAGAACGCGGCTAGGCTCCTAAAAATCTGATTAAGCCGTCTCCTCACCAGCTTAATGAGGCCCCTCATAACCGAGAAGGGAGCCATAGACATCTATCCTCCTGTCATGGATTATGTGGTTAAGGCGGGTCCTCATCTTCTTCAACCTGGAATCTGCGAGGTTCAGGTCTTCGTAGATCAACTCCTCACCCTCATAGCT
>JAGTQJ010000158.1 GCA_018396515.1 Candidatus Bathyarchaeota archaeon
GTGGCGAAGAGGCTGCTTCAGGGGGAGAGGATAGAGATAGTCAACGCTGAGAGGGCTGTGATCTCTGGGAAGCGTCTGATGGTGATCGAGAATTGGAAGAGCCGTCTTAGGCTTGGGGGAGCTGGGAAGGGGCCGATCCATTACAGGAAGCCAAACATGATCCTGCGGAGGGTTATAAGGGGTATGCTTCCATATAGGAGCGCCCATGGGAGGGAGGCCTTCAAGAGGCTCAGGGTCCACCTGGGAGTCCCGAGGGAGCTTGAGAACGTTGAGAGGGAGATCATCCCTGAGGCGCATGTTAGCAGGCTGAGGGGACGCTACGTCACCCTAGGAGAGGTAGCTGAGCAGATGGGGTGGAGGAGATAAAAACCCAAATAGTTTTATTATGGATGGGTTTTGGGGATTGAGGCGATGACTAAGATGTTGTTATCAACTGGGAAGAGGAAAACCTCCATTGCAAGGGTTCTAATAAAGGAGGGGACTGGAAAGGTGAGAGTTAACGATATACCTATCCAGCTCTACCAGCCCTGGATAGCGAAGGAGAAGATAATGGAGCCCTTATACCTAGCCGGGGAAGAGATAACGGGCAAGATAGACATAGATGCTAAGGTGGAGGGGGGAGGATTCATGAGCCAGGCGGAGGCCGTGAGGATGGGTATAGCGAGGGGCCTGGTCAAATGGACAAAGAGCGAGATCCTGAGGGATACATACCTAAAGTACGACAGGAGCATGCTGGCAGGAGACAGCCGCAGAACCGAACCGAAGAAGTTCGGTGGACCCAGCGCCAGAACCAGGAAGCAGAAATCCTACAGATAGGCCGATAGATGGTAGGGGTGGCCACCCTTGGCTAGGATGGTCACACCGATAGTTAAGAGGGGCCCCCTAGTAAAGGAGGGCAGAGGATTTTCATTAGGAGAGCTTATGAAGTTGAGCCTCAACGTAGGAGAGGCCCGACGCCTGGGCATACCGGTGGACGAGAGGAGGAGCACCTGCTACGAGGAGAACGTTGAGAGGCTGAAGATCTGGTTGGCCGAGGCTGAGAAGACGGGCTTCAGGGCTCCCAAACCAAGACAGAGCTCCAAGATGAAGAGGGGGCGGGTCTACAGAGGCCTAACCAGCTCGGGAAAGGAGATGAGAGGCCTGAGGAAGAAGAGGGGCCTGAGGAAGCAATGAAAGCCTCACAACCTGAGTGAACTATTCCTTATGAATGTAAGGATAAGGCTATCCGAGGCGGCGAGATCTAATCTCTAACCCACCGATAAATCTCTAACCCACCGATAGATTAAAAAACCTAGGGTTAATGAAAGACATAGAAATGAGTGAGATTCTGGAGTTACCTAAGGAACTCTATGAGATCATTAAAAAGGAGGCGTATAAGAGAGGTAAAACGATTGAAGAGGTTATTCTGGATTCGGTATATCCCTCTCTAGATCCAGAAGATAGAGAGAAGATCTATCTGAAGTTACATGAGAATTACCTGAGAGAGGTTGACAAACTTTATGAGATTGGGGATCTTCCCCAGTCCGGTGAGAAGTGCTGGGGGGCAGTCACCGCCCTTCTCAACATGATAGCGGAGAGGCGGGGATGGAGGCATTATAGCCATACAGATTATACGGAGATAATCGAGAAGTTATCCATCGAGGTGGGAGAACCCCTCGGAAGGCTATTTGCGAGTGCGGAGAGACTCCACGCGAACTTCTATCATAACTTCTTAACTAAAATAAACTTTGAGGCTCACAGGGATGATGCTCTGGAACTGATAGAAAAATTAAAGAAGATATTGAATATATGATCATTGATAGCTAGAAAATTTATTTCGCTCTTTTATCTTATTGTAACTATTATGATCATAGCCCAAAATCTTTAATGAACACATCTATCTGATAATGGCTTAATATTTAAGTGTTAACTTCAATTTAGTATAGCAATAATTGTACTTAAATAGTGAGTTTTCGATGGTGAATTTAATTTTAAAAGATTAATTTGGACAGGTGGTGGAGGGGGGAGTTGAGGAACTATAGCTTACTTAGGGCCTTTTCCATTCTTTCGAAGACCTCGTTTATTATCGCTGTGCTCGTGGCTATGCACATCCTGAGGTGGCCCTCCCCCTTATATCCGAACTCCGAACCTGGGGAGAAGGCCAGCTTAGCCTCCTCGAGCATATACTTGTAAAGTTGGCTGCTGCTCATCCCGTAGTTGAACTTGGGGAACATGAGATAGGTTCCCTCCAGCTTGGGGCAGGTAACCCCAGGCAGCTCCTTGAACCTCCTCTCGCAGAGATCCCTTATCATATGGAGATGCCTCATCAGCCCCTCCCTATACCAGTTGAGATCCTTACTCAGCATCGCCGGGACCGCTGCCCTCGCAAGAGTTGAGGCTCCTCTTAGAACCCCCCGGGATATTCTTCTCAGGTCCTCTACGACGTCTTTTGGGGCGCTCAGGTATCCGAGCTGGAGGCCTGCTATGCCATAGGCCTTGGAGAAGCCCCAGCTGGTTATGGTGAGATCCTCGATCTCAGGGCTTAATGAGGCTAGGGTTATGTGCTCCCTCCCATCGAAGACTATCTCCTCCCATAGCTCGTCAACCATGACCATGATCCTCCTGTCCACGGCTATGTCCGCTATGCCCTTGAGCTCCTCCCTGGTCATTACCCTGCCACATGGGTTGTGAGGGTTACAGACGAATATCAGCTTCGTCCTCCGGGTCACAAGCTCCTTCAGCCTCTCTATATCGAACCTATATCCCTCCTCCATCTCCAAGGGCCAGCGTACGGGCTTTGTGTGGGTCACGTCAACGGCGGTGTAGAAGGGGTAGTACATCGGATCTGTGACTATCACCTCATCCCCGGGTTTGCAGGTGTACTGTAACGCTAGCCATATGGCGGGAAGAACCCCCTGGGTTATCATTATGTTCTCGGCCTTAACATCCAGCCCATTCCTCTTCCTCACCTTCTCGGCTAGGAGCTCCCTCGTCTTGGTGTCGTCGCTGTAGAAT
>JAGTQJ010000148.1 GCA_018396515.1 Candidatus Bathyarchaeota archaeon
AAAACAGCTTCCCTTGTTTTTATAGAAGTTCCATGTACCATCGCCAATAAAAATTCCTGTAACATATCCTCTCATGTAATCTTCTGTTAATTTAGGTTGTTTCTCAGGCTTAAATAAGAATTTTATTGGATGCCCCCACCTTTTAACTTGGTAAGTCTTTTTCCAAACATTATTTGATCCTTCCTCTCCGCTTCCTCCTCTCTTCACCAGCCAAATATGATCTTCAGATGCTTTCACATGAGAATGTTCACCTTTAATCAAAAACACTTTCTTCTTTTTTCTCCTTTTTATCTTTGAGATCACCCTAGACTTAACAAAATATCTATATCCACCAACCTGCTCCTCTGTAAATCCGATAATTTCTTCGCCGACCTCAATGTCCTTAATGGGTTTCCAAGCGAAGTTGGCTGTAAGCACTAATGTGTCGCCGGTGACGCAGTAGACGCATCCGTGAAGGCAGCCGGTTATGGGATTCCATGTATCAGTTATCTCACCGAACTCGCTCCCGAGGTTCATCGCACCCCCCAGTTCCCCCAGCTTGAATAGGGCCTCAGGCTCTTTAACCTGTCGGCCAAACCCCGAATACTATTACAAGTGAGGGCTCCAAAATATCTGCAAGCCTGAGATGGGGCTCTTTCTCCCAGTGGCGGGGATGGTCGGCAAAGCTTTTACATCTTTAAATTTTTTAGCAGTTCTCTCATTATTCTTTCTTTAACCATTCAATTATTTGTTCATCCAATTTCCTAGTTTTTCTTGTTCTTCTCCTCCTATATATTGGATAGCTCCCTATCATCTCAAATGCTTTCAGGGCCAGCTTGTCTGCCTCCCCCTTTTTAAAGTTCCTCCAATCCATGTTATGCCTGAATTTTTCCGGGTTGATCCACTCGGGGGAGAATTCGTCCAGCTCCTGGGGCTTCATGCAGACGCATACCACATCCAGGGTTCTGTGGAGGCTTAGGGGGCATGTGAAGACCCTTCCAGGGTCGATTTTATTCTCCACCCTTACCCCCCAGGAGGCGAGCTCCTCAACCATCTCGGCTTCAAGCCTCCTCCTCACATACTCCACCATAGCATAGGCTAGGTCTAGGGGGTTAGCCCTCTTCAGGGTCTCCCCTGATATGGCCTCCTCATGGATGTGTACGTGGCACCCGTTTCCAGACCATTTCAGGTAGACCGATTCCCGTATCCCCTCACCTTCAAGGATCTTTATGATCCTCCCCGCCACCCTTACGGTCTCCCTCCAGTTGGATAGGGTTGAGTCTATGTCCCATGTTGGGGTGCATAGGCTGATGTTTTCTGGGTCTGAGACGTCTCCGATATCTTTTATCACTCTGTACTTGTTTGCCGTCGCATATATGGATCTCAGCCTCCCCCCAAGCCTCTCGAACAGGGCTGGGAGGTCCTCCACCTTCTCTATCACTAAAGGCCTTTCCGCCAGGTACCTCCTGAAGATGAGGCCTCCCCCCTCGTCGGTGCAGTGAACTGCCACCCATCTACCCTTACAGAACTCTGCGATCTCCCGCTTGACCTCGATATTAGAGTAATGCTCCCGGGCGATGCTGTGGGGAGACCCCATACCTCCTCTTCACCATATTCAAAAAATTAACCTGGATAATTTTAAAGCAGCTAAAGGGTCTTTGGATGATCTAAGACTGGAAACTTGACGCTGTCAGATCTCATATATGGCCAACAGGCCATATCGATGCTCTCCAGCTCACCCTATCGAATGGCTTCTCGCCCACCTCTAATACAATTCGGCGGTTATGCTTTTCCTCCCCATTTTGAGGTCTTCTTCAAGAGAATTATTGGCGGAGATAATCCTCTCGCCCGCTATAACTATGTACATCCCAGGATATTTTGATTCCAGAACGCCAATCAAAGATTCGAATACCCTATTAGATTCCTCCTCAGGAAACACGCCCTTGATCATCACCGAGAACTGGGATATATGGACTTAATCTCATGGCGAGTGAAGGCCAACTAAAACAAAACTAACTAGATGTCCGTAAACGGGCTTGATTCAGGGTAGGGTTGCATCCCTCTTCTCAGAGGCTCTCTGGATCCTCTCCATAACCCTCCTTGGAAGAGCCATATCCTCCCTCCTCACCTCCAAGGGGCCCAGTATAACCAGGCCCTTCCCGTCGACTATGGAGAGTTCATGCATCACGAGGCTGTGCGGGGTCTGCCTCATCTTCTCAACGAGGAGGAATCTCCTCAACACCCCATCCCTCACAACCCTCCTGAATCGGATGATGCCATCAGCTATATGTTCGATGCCCCACCCGAAGGCTTCCGAGGTTGTTATGGCGTACTGGCTGGTTGCTAGGATGGTGAAGTCCCATTTAGCCAGAACCTTCTTCACGAAGTATGAGTGCCTCCTGGCCATCGCTGGCTTGTCCAACCAGAAGGCGGATAGGCTATCTATCACAAGCCTGGCCCTCCCATAGCCCAATGCCTTCTTGGCTTCTATGACCTTATTGACCAGCTCCTCGACGCTGAGCAGCCTTATGGTCCACTGATCCTCAGATCCCATCAAGGCGTCGATGATTATTAGGCGCCCTTCCTTTATGGCCTTGGAGAAGTCGAATCCGAACTGGCCGGCTTGGGTTATGATGGAGTCCCTGCTCTCCTCCGTGGTCACGTAGATGCACCGGTCCCCCTCACTGATGCCCTGAGCTGTGAAGTGGATGCAGAGGATGGTCTTCCCCGTGCCAGGTTCCCCGGTAACGGCGACGGAGAACCCTCTAGGGAACCCGCCCGCAAGCATCTCATCTAAGGCCTTGACGCCGGTTGAGAGCCTCTCCATCACCAAACAGGCCCAACCATGTGATGGGATTATCAGGTTAATTAACCTCACTTGGAACTGGCTTGGAGGTTGTGTGAAGATGATTCTTGCCTCTCCTCATGCCCTTTCATCTGATGGGCTTAATAGATGATCAGCTTTCATTGTCGTATAGTATCACGCGGCTGGGTTTATCGGGCCCATAATAGAAGAATAGGGTTCCATATGGGGGGCCATCGAGGATGACAAGTATCTTCATCACGATTACGCTATTTTTGGGGATATGCCTTTGATTTTCTAATAGATTTATACATAAAGTGTATTCTCCTTGAGAGTTTATATTTATGGAGCCTTCTCCTAAAGTGTAATTGGTTTCATTATTTCTAAAGCCTAATGTCACATTTATTTTCTTAACGCTTGATGGTGGGTTGGGTCTCAGGTGTAGTATTATCTTTACCTGAGCCGCTAGGGTTATGTTCATGGGTGTAGAGGGAGATTCTAGGATCGC
>JAGTQJ010000154.1 GCA_018396515.1 Candidatus Bathyarchaeota archaeon
ATCGGGAGGCTAGTTGAGGAGTCCAGGAGGAGAAAGGCTAGGATTGAGGGCATGGTGGAGAGGTTCTCGAGGTTCTATGTGCCCATCGTATTATTCTTAGCGCTGGCCTCGGTCACGGCCATGCCCAAGCTCACCGGAGAAACAACATCAACCTGGCTATACAGGGCTCTAACCCTACTAGTGGTCTCCTGCCCGAGCGCCTTCCTGATCTCCGTCCCAGCCTCCATCTTCACGGCGATAACCATGGCCGCGAGGAGGGGGGTTATCATAAAGGGCGGAATACACCTGGAGAGGATGGCCAAGGTCAAATCCGTCCTGTTCGATAAGACGGGGACCCTCACCCTGGGGAGACCCTCGGTTCACGAGGCTAGATGTTTAGGGGCTCAGGAGGAGAGGGCCCTGGCCTATGCCGCCGCCCTAGAGCAGTATTCCAACCATCCAGCCGCTCAAGCCATAGTTAGATGGGCCTCGGAGAAGGGGGTCGACTACGCCGGGCTCAAGGTCAGGGACCTGGAGGAGATCCCGGGGAGGGGGGTCATAGGCCATGTTGAGGACTCCTTCGTGGCGGTGGGTAACATTGAACTCATGAAAGAGTATGGATGCAGCCTGGAGGCGATCGGGGAGATCCACCACAACGACCGGCACATGACCATCTGCGTCTCGATAGGGGATGAGGCCCTTGCATCCATATGCCTGATAGATGAGATCAGGATGGACGCCAAGAGGACCCTGGAGGAACTCAGGAGGATGGGAATCAAGACAGTCATGATCTCGGGAGATCGGTATGAGATAGCGATGGATACGGCGGAGAGGCTTGGGATGGATGAGTTCTACGCCGAACTCCTACCCGAGGATAAAATCGGTATACTCGAGAGGATGAGAAAGAAGCACGGGATGGTCGCAATGGTCGGAGACGGGATTAACGACGCCCCAGCCCTAGCAGCCTCAGACATAGGGATCGCGATGGGGGGAAGCAGGGTCGATATGGCTCTAGAGTCCGCGGACATAATCCTGGTCAAGGACGAGCTCATCCAGATACCATACGTATTCAGACTAAGTAAGAAGACCCTTGAAATTGCAAGACAGAACACACTGATATCAATAGCAACAAAGATAACCCTAGGCATCCTAGGCATGCTTGGCCTAATCCCCCTATGGATCACAGCGGCAGCGGGGGATGACGGCCTGACATTAACTCTCATCCTAAACACGATGAGATTGACAAGAGTTAAACCATCGGTTGAGAAGCCATAAATTGCACTCAATATTTTATATTACATTCCTCCACACCAAAATCGCTCATGGTTATCATAACATATTCTTGCACTTCTTGATTCAAACTAAAGAATTTTTCACAGCGGGTTATCTTGCTGAATCAAAACGCAAAATTAGTATATCTCTTGGCACCTAATACACGAATAAAACCTTGGGGAGAGTGGCTGGGATCGGCGCATAACTGGGACAACCCAGACGCTGCTGATTAGGGCCACCCTCTCCTGAACATATGCTCGAGCAGATAAGCTGTCACCGAGTCTGCCCTTATCCGCAACCCACTATAACTGTTGGCAGTTGCATAAGGCAACTGACCATGGCACATCCTTTTCTATTTCGCTTCCGAGCTAAAATAACCCTCCCGGTTTGATGTATTTCGTTAGTTATTGACATTAAAAGTTCGGCAATTCCCCTAGAATTCTTGTTCTTCAAAAGACTCTCAGTTCTAGCCATTACTCTGGATTCTAGATACTTCTCGTTTAAAGCTTCTTTGCTTGAGTACTAAGCCATAAAATCACTAAAAAGGCTAGTAAAGTAATGAGGTTTATCGATAGGTAGAAATAAGTTCCGATATGGTGAAGGGATTTAAGCCCCAGCCTTTAAATTATATTCGTGTTCTATGAGGTCTAGGCTTTCAAGCATGGGGGAGAGGATCTACGAGTTTAACAGGGAGCCTCTTGAGGGGGATCATATGGGCAAGATTGTCGCGCTCTACGAAAAGAGTGTAGCTAGAATAGGGGGATAGCAATAGAAGAGGTTTACAAGCTAGGGAGAAGTATCCGGAGGAAGTATTTTACTTCAGAAGGGTTGGACCTTGTTCGGCAATGGGTCACATGTTTCTCGGGGTTTGGGGCAATTTCATTCAAGAACAGCTAGATTCCCACCTTAAAAATAATAATTTTTAAATCCCACAAATCTTAAAAATGATTATATGGTGGGAAATGAGCGTTGTGGGGCTTGATAGTAAAGGCAGATTAACCCTTTCCAAGAGAACTCGAGAGGCTCTCGGCATAGGGGACAAGGTGCTTGTGATAAATGCTGGAGACCATCTTAAAATAATTCCTTTACCCTCAGACCCCCTGCAAGTTCTTCACGGCGCGTTAACTACTAAAAAGTCATTTAAGGAATTGAGAAGACAGGCGGAGCTGACAGCGCAGGAAGAAGCGACAAAAGAAAGGGGCAGTTTGCATGCCGCTGCTGGAAAATGATGTTATTTTTGCATATTTAAATGAGCATGATCCTAATCATGCTGTAGCTGAAAGAATTTTTCAAAAATTACAAAATGGAGAGATTAGAGTTGAAATTTCCAGCGTCAGCTTGATTGAAATGGAGTTAATTTATCAAAGCGAAAAAATAGAGCATATGCTTCTGAAACATTTGGCGGCAGTAGCTGCCCTTCCTAACGTAGAGTATATTGCGTTAACACCTGACATAGCAGTAGCAAGCGTATATTTGAGGCAAACGTCAAACTTAACATTCTTTGACTCTCATTACGCGGCAACTGCACTAAATTTGGATAGGAAGATAATTTCATTTGACAAGGCATATGATGGCGTGCCAGGGCTGATACGCATAAGGCCAGAAACCCTTTAAACTCGATTGGGCGAAGGCCCAAACCGTCTCTTATTCTGGTTCTTCTCCCACAACCCCCGTGGGGCCGCTCTTAATCGCGGAGTATCGGGCACATCTTATCCAGCAGAATCAGCAGCCCCTATTTAAGAATCGTGTCTCTTAGTTTTCGCTGTTCCCACCGGTTGGAGGTGAATGAGAAAATCAAGAGCGGTATTGTTCCTTGGTCGAAGGAATATAGCTTGAAATATCTATATTGGATGAATCTCCTAACGATATCATATAGATCATTTTAAGACTTGATA
>JAGTQJ010000149.1 GCA_018396515.1 Candidatus Bathyarchaeota archaeon
GCCCTTGGAGCCCTATACCTGAGCCTCCCGATCCTCGATACCAGGGCCTCTTCAGCTCTTTTATCCACCGAGAGCTTCAGAACCCCGCTCGTGTTAAGTGTTCCGGCGTAGACCTCGTCCCCAGGCCCCCTCAACCTAGGGGTGGACTCCCCTGTTATTAGAGACTCATCGATGTAGGAGAGCCCCTCTAAAACCATCCCGTCCAGAGGGATCCTCTCCCCAGCCCTGACGAGGAGGGTCATCCCAGGCTGGATCTCCCTCAGGCTCATCCTCCTCTCTACACCGTCGATGAGCACGCTCGCCTGCTCGGGCATGTAGGATGAGAGGCTTTCAACGACCTTCCTGGCCCTATGCTCTATGAAGCCCTCAAGGTACTCGGAGATGGAGTAAAGAAGCAGCACCGTCGCGGCCTCGAATGGGAGGCCCAGGTATAGGGCTCCAAGGGCGGCGGTGGCCATCAGGAACTCTACAGAGAACCTTCTCTCAAGAAGAAGCTCTCTCAGCCCAAGGTAGCCGACATAGGTCCCGATTGTTAAAATGGAGATATGGTATAGGATGCTAGAGGCCTTATCAAACCAGCTCAGCGGGGGAGCCAGGTTTAGTGGGATCCCACCCAAGAACCAGTCTAGGATGGCTGATATGGTGATGGCGGAGGCTAGAACAGCTGCTAGGAGGAGCCAGACCCCTCTTTTCTCCCCACAGAATCCAGGACCTTGTTCATCCAGGTTTTTCAAACTCCTAAAAGTTGAGGAAATTCATTATTTTAATTTAATGCTATTTTTATGGGTTAAAATAATAACTATATAATATTTAAATTGAATATTTTAATATGGAGATTATGGCCTGGATCCTTCGCACCATCTCACTCAGGAGTATATATTCCTCCTCCCTGCTCATCCGAAGCGGATCACCCGGCTACAGTCCGGGGCTGAGCTGCTGGCCTTCTCGAAGATGACGCTTGGATAGGTTATTCAGGAGGCTTGGCCTTCCCCCATGAGTTTGCATTCTCCCATCAGGCAGATCGAACCTGTGTAAAATTCTTTGTAGGTTAAGCGGATGCCCTTCTAGAGATTCATGGGCTGATTCATAAGCTAACCTAAAAGTATGAAGTCCTTGCTTAGTATATAAATGATCTTGAGAGAGGTCATGCAGTCATAAAATTTTTAAGAGGTATGGTGAGACCCACAGTGTGAGTGTAAGTTTTCATTGGATAGATCTTAGGGCCTTCTTGGATGACAAAATAGAATATCGTGGTGATGAAATTACAATTCCAAGAAACTATATAGTAGAAGTTAAGATAAATGAGATTACATCATATCGGTTCGATGTTGAGAAGTTGGTAGAATTAGATTTAAGCGATATTCATGAAAAAGAAATATTTCCTGGATAAGTGCTTGTTTTTAGAGATAGGATTTTTAGTATAAAGGGTGATGTGAGCGATCATTCTAGGATCTGTTCAGCCCTTGAAGCTCGGTCAAAGCCTCTAAGAATGGGATGAAGAGGATCGGAAATTTTGATTCTCTGGGTTAATGGCCGTAAGTGTTAACTTCCTCCTATAGACATATTGAGATTTGAGGATCCATGACTGTTGTGAGCTTAACCCTGCCTGATGAGTTGTTGGAGAGGTTTGACGAGTTCATAAAGTCCAGGGGATACTACAGTAGGTCTGAGGCCTTCCGAGATGCCATAAGGAATCTCATCTCGGAGTGGGAGTTCTCAAGGAGGGAGTTGAACAATGTGGCTGCGACGATAATGATAACCTCAAATTATAGGGATGATGAGGTTGATTCAAGGATTGGGGAGATAAGGCATAAATTCGATGATATCGTGGTTGAGAACATCCACAGGCATGTCGGGCAGAGATATTGTCTGGAAATCCTTTTAGCCGAAGGGGAATATAAAAGGGTCCAAGACCTCATCGGGAGGATAAGGGGCGTCAGGGGGATCCACCAGATAAGGACAGTGTTCCTACCCCTCTAAACCGGCCCTTCTAATCTGCTGCTCTGATGGCAAAGAGGTGTCATGAAAGGCGTAAATCCATAAAAAGAAAACTTTTAAATATTTTTAAACACTACAATTACATATTTGGGTGGTCTTTGGCCAAAAGGCTGTATGGCTACGCTGGTAGGATTCTCAGAGTGGATTTAACTCATAGGACTGCAACTAAGGTTGAAACCCCCTACGAGCTGGCTAGGGATTTTATAGGTGCTAGGGGATTCGGGGCTAAAATACTGTGGGATGAGGTAAAGCCTGGGGTTGACCCTCTAAGCCCTGAGAATAAGATGGTCCTATCTTTCAGTCCACTCACCGGGACCTCCGCTCAAAGCTTTCATAGGACATTCGCCATGTTCAAGTCTCCTCTAACGGGGGGATACTTCAGATCCACTGGTGGAGGCTTCTTCGCGGCTGAGGTCAAGTATGCAGGCTACGATGCCATAGTCATCGAAGGCAGGGCTGAAAAACCGATGTACATCTGGGTTCGTGACGACGATGTTGAATTCAGGGACGCTGGCCACGTGTGGGGAGTCACGGTCGATGGAGCCGTCGACATGCTCAGAGACGAGACCGATAGAAACGCTAGGATACTAGCCATAGGACCGGCTGGCGAGAGGCTGGTGAGGATTGCCAATCTTGTGACGGACGACTATAGAACCCCGGGGAGGGGTGGCGGAGGGGCCGTCTTGGGCTCTAAGAACCTTAAAGCCATAGTCGTACGCGGTACTAGGAGGCCTGAGCTTTTCGACCCCGAACTCTTCAGGGGACTCGTCGGAGAACAGGTTGACGTGTACAAGAAGAGCCCGCTGTTCGAAGCCTTCCATGGCCTCGGCACAAACTCCATAGTCTATCAATTCTACACTCTAGGCCACCATCCAACCTATAACTTCAAGAATGTCGAGTTGGAGAACGCAGATGTTTGGAGGCCTGAAGTACTCGAGAAGTATGTAGTCAAGCATTACGGCTGCTTCACGTGCATGATCGCCTGCGGTAAGAGGTGGAAGCTGACTAAAGGCCCATACGCGGGTCTACTCTGGGACTTCCCGGAGTATGAGACCCATTGGAGCTTCGGGTCGACCTGCGGCGTCACAAACCTCGAAGCCATAGCCTACGCCAACATGCTCTGCGATAGGTATGGGCTCGATACGATATCTACTGGAGCTGTGGTAGCGTTCGCCATGGAGCTCTATGAGAAGGGTTTGATAACGGAGAAAGAGACGGGCGGTTTGGGGCTTAGGT
>JAGTQJ010000150.1:0-2563 GCA_018396515.1 Candidatus Bathyarchaeota archaeon
GTTAAGAAACGGGGAAGTATCGGGGATCTGGGGCTCCAGCAACTGGTCGAGGCCAAACTGGGCCGCAAACTCGACCGGGACGAGTTCCTGAGGATGCTGAGGGATCTGGCCAGACGCAAGCTGATCCGATACAAGAACGGGGTCGTCGGGGCGGCAACCGATGGAAGCGGAAAAGCTCCTTGAGGCCGTCAAAAACTTCGGTGAGATGGTCAAGGGCTCCCCCAAGATCCAGAGCCTCATCGAGGAGTTCTGGGAGGAGCTCTGGGGCGGAGAGGGGAGGGAGCTGGGCAACCCTGCCCGACAGTACTTCAACGGGCGCCCGGCGGATCTCGCCCTTTGGGTCAGGGATAACGAGGAGAACGGTAAGCCCTGTTACATGAGCGTGAACCCCTACTCGGCCCCGGACACGGTCTCCCGAATATCGCGGCTGTTCTTCGACTTCGATGCGAAGGGTGATCCTCCGAACCTGTCCCAAGCCTGGGAGGAGGCAAGGGCCTTCGCCCAGGCCCTCCAAGAACACTATGGGATCCATGTCCTCGTCAACTTCTCGGGGCGAAGAGGCTTCCACGTCACACCCTTCTTGGAGAGGCCGATAGGCTGGGGGCTGAGCCAAGAACACCTCAAGCAGCTCTACAACGAGCTGGCTAGGATGATCCTCAGGGGATTGGGGTATGACAACCTCGACCCCCAGCCTGTCGGGGATGTGAAGCGCCTAGCCAGGATCCCCTACACCCTCCATGAGGGCTCCGGCCTGATGTGCGTCCCGGTCACCCTAGACCTACAGCCCGTCCTCCTCATGCCCGGATGGCTCAACCAATTCAGAAAACACGGGCTGCCCATGGAGATGGTGGAGCTGGCCGTCAGGCACATCGATGAGGGGATCCTTGACCGGGCCCTGAAGCCCAAGCCTTGGCCCCCCATAAATAGGGATAAATCCCCCACATACAGGGACAAGTCCTCAAAACTTCGCCCCTGCATCGAGGCCGTCCTATCGGCCGGGGACATCCACGAACCAGCCCACAAGCTGAAGCTGGCGGCCGTGGCCGAGATGCACGCCAAGGGTTACAATGAGGAGGAGGTCATCAAGGCCTTCGGCCATATGGCGGGGTTCGACGAGAGGAAGACGAGATACATGGTGAGGCACGCCTTCCAGCGCGGCTACAGCTCCTTCACATGCAACAAAATCCGTGAACTCGGGGGCTGCCTGGGATCCAGTTGCTCCAGATATGCCAAAAAGTTTGGAGGTGGACGGCCGTGATAGGCTGCAAGAAGTGGCGGAAGGCCCTAAGGCTCCTTGATGGAGGAGGGTGAGGCTTTGGGGGTGGGATCCGGATCGGCTGGGAGGGTTGAGGCGAGGCTGAGGAGGGAGCTGAGGAGGCTCCAGGCCAGATACGGCCTCGGGCTGAGGTTACAGGAGGTTCGCTGGCTCCCCACGGAGGATAGAGGGCTCTCTGGAGAGGTCAAGGGCAACACCGTGTATATCTATGATCCGGATCCCGCCGAGGCGTTGAAGACCCTGAGGCATGAGGTTCTGGACCACCATCTGACCAGCGAGATCCTAGAACCGCTCGTCGGACTCATAAACCTCCAGAAGTCGGCGATAGAGAGGCTGATATACAGGAGGAAGGAGGAGTTCATCGAGAAGCTTGAAAGAGTGCTTTGATAGTTATCCCTTTCTTATGAGTATACGCCCGCTGGGGAGAACCGTCTGGACATCCCACCCCTCCGCTAGGTACCTCTCGAGCTCATCCTCGGATATGACCCTCTTAGGGTCATCATTACTCTCTGGCTTGGATGCCTCTATCCTCATCGGTTCTATCCCGAGCTCCTCGCATACGATCCTCGCGAAGGCCGTGTGTTCGTCGAGGCCGGACTCCCTCATCCTCGCCACCCTAACCTCCGCATCCTCTATGCCCAACTTCTGGATCAGATAGTTCCTCACATTGGGCTTCGAGAGGTCTAGGACGCCGCTCTCGACCATCGTCCTTAGCGTCGTCAGCTCGGGATCCTCCTCCCTTCCTTGGCTTATAGTCTGGAGATACGGCTCACACCTCTTATACGCCGCCCTCATCTCCTCCACCATGTCGGGTGGTAGCCTGCCCTTGTTGGTGGAGTACCTCGCCTCTATGTCCCCCTTGTGGCCCATGAAGAACTGCCTCCAGGGGTGGCTGATCAGCCCCTTGCTCTCGGCTATATCGAGTGCCGTGTCCGCATAGGCCCTCAGCACATATGGGCGCCAGTCGAATCCGGCCCCCCTGATGCCAGTGGGCCCACCCTTCCCAGCCCTCCTCGAACCCCTTAAGATCGCCCCAACCTTCGTGGACCATAGGAACTTCCTGGTTGCGTTTACCCTCCTCTCACCCGGGGCTATGAGGGGCGATTCCGGGGTGAGCTCCTCACCCACCATCAGCCTGGACTCGAGGTACTCCTTCAGGTATGTGCAGCCCTCTGAGCAGAGGAAAGTGAAGTATGGCAGCCTGGTCTTCGATAGGCTGGCCCTCACCCTGATCATGGTCGGAACCTTCTCAAACTCCACGGTGGAGCCCCGGATCCTCAGCTCGGG
>JAGTQJ010000150.1:2584-2744 GCA_018396515.1 Candidatus Bathyarchaeota archaeon
ATCGGTTGCATCATAATTCCCTATCACCTCGATCCTGAGGCCGGCGAAGGCTATGAGGGCCGCTATGGCCTTGCCCCTCCTATCGAGGTGCCTCAGGATCCTCGCGAGCTCGTCCTTCGTGGGAACCCTCTCATCAGCAACCCTAGGGTTTAGATGGTAA
>JAGTQJ010000150.1:2931-3229 GCA_018396515.1 Candidatus Bathyarchaeota archaeon
CCCACCACCTGCAGAGGAGACCGAGCTGCCTCAAGCTATTATCCGCAGTTATGCGGGAGCCCCTGCGAAGGTTCTCATACCACCTCCTGACCTCGGGATCCTCCAGAAGCCGGCTGTACCTGCCAACCCCGAAGCCCATACCAACGCTACTTAACACGCACCCGCCTTTAAATCTATCAGACTTGAACCAGTTAAATGGCGCCGCCGGACGGACTTGAACCGTCGACCAACTGGTTAACAGCCAGGCGCTCTACCGGACTGAGCTACGGCGGCTTCGAGATATTATAGAAGCCTAGAT
>JAGTQJ010000156.1 GCA_018396515.1 Candidatus Bathyarchaeota archaeon
TGTACTTCCTCTCTGACCTCGAGCAGAAGTATCTTCTCTATCAGCTTTTGCCTAGGGCTCGGGAGGTGGGTGTGAGTAGGGAGTTGAGGGGTTGGAGTTGGCATCAGCCTCCCTTGAAGCCTTATTATGATGATCTTAGGATCCCCATGTATGCTGTCGCTTCTAAGTATTGTCCTACTGATAGGGATGTTTATCTCCGCTTTGTTGAGGGTGAGAGCCCTGTCCCGAGTTTTAAGGTGGCCTTGGGTAAGGTTCTTCACGGGGTGGTCAGCGATAGCCTGCAGTCCTTCATTCTCAGGCGTAGGGTGAGCTTTGAGGATTGGTGGAGGAGTATTAGGTGGGGTGAGGTACCTGCGAGGCCTGAGGAGGTTAGGATGCCTGCCCTTTTGGTCTGGGACTTCATTGTGAAGATGTGTGAGGCTAGGTTGGCTGAGGTTAGGAGCCGGCAGCCCTATGCCTCTGAGTGGGATCTAATGGCCTCTGCGATCCCATTCCTCATAGAGCATAAGATCTCTGGGGAGCTCCTAGGCCTCAGCGGCATCCTAAGCCTCGACTGCTATGACTATCTTAGGTCGATAATGTTCGATTTGAAGGTTGCAAGTGAGCCTGAGGATTGGCATAGGCTCTCTCCTGTAGGCTACTCCCTGGTCTTTGAGAGTGTTCATGAGGTTCCAGTGGATATCTGCTGCATTGTATATCTGAACATTAGAAAGGATAGGATAGTTGTTCAGAAGGACCTGTTCTTCGCCGATGATGAGTTGAGGCAGTGGTGGATAGAGGAGAGGGATAGAAAACTTGAAATAGTGGCTGAGAGAAAAGATCCTGGAAAACCTGATAAAACAAAGTGCAATAGAGACTGTATGTATTATCAATCATGCAATTCATAGAAGATTTGAGTCTGGAAGGGGTTCGGTATGAGGATCTTCCTAGATGACTTCGGGATATTCTTGGGACGGAAGCGCAATAGATTCCTGGTCAGGACTAGGAAGGAGGCTAGGGAACTTGTGGCTGACGAGGTGGAATCTATAATCTGCTGCTCCTCCGGGGTCTCGGTCTCAGCTGGCGCCCTCGAATTGGCTGTTCAAAACAATGTGCAGGTTGTCTTCGCCCGTTATGGGGGCTGGCCATACGCCGTCCTGATGCCCGCCTCCATGACCGGCTCAGTGAGGGCGAGGAGGGAACAGTTCAGGGCATACGGCGATGTTAGGGGCCTCACCCTAGCCAGGGGTTTCGTTGTGGGGAAGCTGATGAACCAGGCAAACCTATTGAAACTAATGGCGAAGAATAGGCGCCAGACCGATCCAGGGATCGCTGAGGCCCTCTATAAATCCGGAAGGCTGATAGATGACCTGAGGAGGAGGGTTGAGGGGCTCGAGGCATCGAACATCGATGAGGGGAGGCAACCCCTGATGAACCTCGAGGCAGAGGGGGCACGGGTCTACTGGGGTTCTCTGAAGCTGATACTGCCCGGCGAGCTGGGCTTTGAGGGGAGGGAGACAAGGGGGGCTCGAGACCCCTTCAACATCATGCTAAACCTTGGATACCAAACCATCCTCTTCCCGGAGGTCTGGAAAGCAGTCAGCTATGCAGGCCTAGACCACTACGCGGGGTTCCTCCATGCAGACAGGCCTGGGAAGCCAGCCATGGTTCTTGACCTCATGGAGGAGTTCAGGCAGCAGGTTGTGGACAGGACCCTATTGAGCTTGGTCACCAGAGGGACCATCAAGGCAGAGGGCCTCATAACCGAAAGGGGGGAGGAGAGGAGGCTGAATAAAGAGGTGGTCAAAGAGCTCATAATGGCCTTCCAAGAGCGCTTAATGACAGAGGCCTTCTTCATGGGAGAGAGGAGTAGCATTAAGGGTTTCATCCACGCTCAAGCCAGGAGAGTCGTCCACCACCTACTGGAGGGAGTGGAGTACACTCCCTTCTATCTGGGGTGGTGAAATGTGAGATACCTTGTCATATACGATATAACGGATGACAACCTGAGAACGGCTGTGGCGGAGACCCTGAAGGACTATGGCCTCCAGAGGATCCAGTACAGCGCCTTCATAGGCCATCTAACAAGGGTGAAGCTGAACAGCCTCACCGTCGACCTTAAGAGATTGATAAAGGATCTGGTCGAGAATGTGCAGCTATACCCCATCTGCGACACATGCTTCAAGGGGAGGAGGGAAGTGGGCAAACAAAAAAGATATGAGCTAAAGGAGAAAGATAAGATCGCATATTTCTGATAGTAGGGTTCCAGCCTCCCCCGCCCTTAATTTTCATAATTGAGCCAACACCGACTGCTTCATCTCTGGAGACCTAACTCTCTAAAGCCACTCGAACTCCCGAATAACCGGAGTGTGACCAAAATCCTCAAGCTGAGGAAGATTAAAGGCTTTCAATTCCCTCTAATGGGATTTTCTTATTGCATCCTATGCATCTCGGGATACGACCACCCATACAACGACTTCATACGGGAGAGGGCTTTCAATTCCCTCTAATGGGATTTTCTTATTGCATCCTATGCATCTCGGGATACGACCACCCATACAACGACTTCATACGGGAGAGGGCTTTCAATTCCCTCTAATGGGATTTTCTTATTGCATCTCCCCTCTTTTTCGGGGTATTGAAAATGAGGCGATTGGTTCACTTTCAATTCCCTCTAATGGGATTTTCTTATTGCATCCGAGAAGGAGAAGATCAACAAATCGCTTGCGATTCTCAAAGACTTTCAATTCCCTCTAATGGGATTTTCTTATTGCATCTGTTCAGAGGAGTCTCTGCGTGGCTTAGGGGCCTGTTCTCTTTCAATTCCCTCTAATGGGATTTTCTTATTGCATCACCAGTGATAAACATAGAAGAACTGCCATCAATAAAACTTTCAATTCCCTCTAATGGGATTTTCTTATTGCATCACCCAATTGAATTGATCCAAAAAGCTAAGAAACTTAGCTTTCAATTCCCTCTAATGGGATTTTCTTATTGCATCAGAGGCATCAAGACTGATAGACGCCGAAATCGAGAAAACTTTCAATTCCCTCTAATGGGATGCAATAAGAAAATCCCATTA
>JAGTQJ010000153.1:0-2979 GCA_018396515.1 Candidatus Bathyarchaeota archaeon
TGGGCCTTCGAGAAGATGTATGAGCAGGGAGAAGGAGAGCTTCCTGTGTGTGGGTTTAGATCCAGTCACCGAGGATATTAGGCAGCGGTATATAATTCCACCCCCCCTCATAAGGAGGCATGGATTAGTCGAGGGGATCAAGAGGTTCTGCTTGGAGATCGTTGAGGCCGTCTCCAGCTACACGCCGATAGTCAAGCCCAACCTCCAGTTCCTGGCCTACCCCCTATCACTGGAGGATATGAGGGAGATAGTTGAGGCGATCCACAATGGGGGATGCCTAGCCCTTCTAGACGCGAAGCTCACAGACATAGGCTCCACCAACGAGGCTGGACTCCACTGGATCTCCCATCTGGGGTTCGACGCCGTCACCTTCAGCCCATTCCCAGGATTCAGGGATGGATGCGACAAGATCTACGAATGGGCTGAGAGGCTGGATAAGGGGATCTTCGCCCTCTGTAAGATGTCAAACCCTGGAAGTGGAGACTATCAATCCCTCCCCGTGGAGGGGGAGCCCCTCTACATCAGGCTGGCGAGGGATGCCTACAGCAAGGGCTGCAACGGCTTCGTTGTTGGGGGGACAGCAACCTCAGAACTGGAGGCGGTGAGGAGCATAATAGGGGAGGAGAGGCTGATACTATCACCAGGCCTTGGGCCCCAGGGAGGAGACCCAGCCGAGGCCTACAGGAGGGGCGCTAATAGGGAGGGTGAGAGGCTCATCCTAGCCTCATCGAGGTCCATCATCTACGCATATGAGGATCTCGGATGGAGCTGGGAGAGGTTCGCGGAGGCAGCGGCAGCCCAGGCGGAGTGGATGATGAGGAAACTCAGAGAGATAAGGAGGAGGGCCATAGGAGGGGATCCAGCGCGATAGTTAGATTTTAATACCATTCCTCTCCATTGAAGCTGAGAGCTGGGCGAAGAATTGGGAGAGATTGTCGAAGTCAGATTCCATGGGCGGGGAGGTCAGGGCGTATGGACAGCCTCCCTCCTCCTCGCCCAGGCAGGCCTCAGGGAGAAGAAGTACGTCCAGAGCTTCCCAGCCTTCGGCCCTGAGAGGTCAGGAGCCCCAGTGACGGCCTATACAAGGATGAGCGAGAGGCCCATCCGGATCCACTCGGGAATCTACAATCCCGACGTGGTGGTGGTTGTGGATCCAACCCTCCTCACACCCGAGGTGGCTGAGGGGGCCAAACCCGAGTCGAAGCTCGTCGCTAACACCACCCTCAGGGGAAGGGAGGTAAGGGGGAGGGTCAAGGCGGAGGGGTTAGAGACCTGGATCCTAGACGCCTCGTCGATGGCCATGAAGATCCTCGGCCGCCCTATAACAAACACAGCGATGCTTGGAGCCCTGATCAGGGCCGTGGAACTCGTTAAGCTGGAGACCCTCCTCGAGGTCGCTGGGGAGAGGTTCACCGGGCGTCTAAAGGAGCAGAACCTCCAGCTCATAAGGGCAGCTTACGAGGAGGTTGTCAGAGAATGAGTGTTGATAAGCCCTCATGGAGGGAGCTACCCCCGGGCGCCATCCCATACCTGAGCTCGGCCGAGTATGAGACTGGGGACTGGGGCGTCTCAAACCCCTCAATAGACCTCTCAAGGTGCACTAGGTGCACCCTCTGCCACTTCTACTGCCCTGAGGGGGCGATAAGGATGGGAGAAGATGGATACCCCCATGTAGACCTAAGATACTGCAAGGGGTGCGGTGTGTGCGCCGAGGAGTGCCCAGTTAAATGTATAAGGATGGTGGCGAAGGCTTGAAGGTGCCTGAGAAGCAGATCCTGATGGGGCTGAACGGGGATGAGGCGGCAGCCTACGCCGTCAAGCAGGTGAACCCCGATGTGGTGGCGGCCTACCCCATAACCCCCCAGACAATAATAGTTGAGAGGTTCAGCGAGTATGTAGCGGACGGGCTTGTGGACACCGAGTTCATCTCGGTCGAGTCCGAGCACAGCGCCCTCAGCTGCTGCGTGGGGGCTGCCGCAGCCGGGGGTAGGGCCTTCACAGCGACAGCCGCGAATGGGCTGGCCCTCATGTGGGAGATAACCTACATAGCCTCAGCCCTCCGCCTCCCTATAGTCATGGCCGTCGCCAACAGGGCCCTAAGCGCCCCAATAAACATCCACAACGACCACAGCGACGCCATGGGGGCTAGGGACAGCGGGTGGATCCAGATCTGGTGCGAGAACAGCCAGGAGGTATACGACGCCTGCATAGAGGCCTGGAGGATGGGGGAGCATCCTGATGTCCAGCTCCCGGTCATGGTGAACCTAGACGGCTTCACATTGAGCCACACCCTGGAGAACGTGTTAACCCTACCGGATGAGGTGGTTCAGGAGTTCGTTGGGGAGAGGAACTTCATGAGGGTTAGGGGGCACATGGGGGAGGCTGAGTTCAGGCTGGACCCGGAGAGGCCGCTCACCATAGGGCCCCTAGACCTCCCGGACTTCTACTATGAGCACAAGCTACATCAGGTTGAGGCATTGAAAGCTGCCCTGAAGGCCATTCCAACCGTCGATGAGGAGTACTGGGAGGTCTCAGGCAGGAAGTATGAGCTCATCCACCCATATAGGCTTGAGGATGCCGAGATCGCCCTGATAGGGCTTGGATCCACCATGGGGACGGTCATGCATGTGGTGGATGAGCTCAGGGAGGAGGGGGTAAAGGCGGGGGCTCTGAAGCTTAGGATCTTCCGGCCATTCCCCGAGGAGGCCCTAAAGGAGGCGTTAAGGGGCATCCCAGCCATAGGCGTCCTGGACAGGGCCATAAGCTTCGGAGCGCCTGGAGGCCCCCTATACATGGAGGTTAAGACGATCCTATATGAGGAGGATGATAGGCCCATAGTGGTCAACTACATCCACGGCCTTGGGGGGAGAGACACACCTCCAGACCTCATAAGGTCCATATACAAGAACCTAGACCAGGCCCGCGTCAGGGGCAGGGCTGAGGAGAGGGTGGTCTACGCGGGAGTGAGGGGATAGGAGG
>JAGTQJ010000153.1:3035-3177 GCA_018396515.1 Candidatus Bathyarchaeota archaeon
CCCCCGGCCACAGGCTCTGCGCCGGGTGCGCCGAGCCGATGGTGGTGAGGATGATCCTGAAGGCTGTAAGGGGGCCAACCATAGCCACGACAGCGACGGGGTGCCTGGAGGTCGCGACGACCATATTCCCCTACACCGCCTG
>JAGTQJ010000160.1 GCA_018396515.1 Candidatus Bathyarchaeota archaeon
AGGGAGGCGGCTCCGAAATAAGGCATAAATAGGGTTTCGAACCCGATTGATTTTGGAGAGTTCATATCAAACAACACGTGAACCCTGATGGCTGGGGTGTTGGGATATGGTTTTACCATTAGAGGGGGAGGAGAGAACCCTTAGGAACCTCGTGATGATATGCCAGGACCACTCGAGATTGGTTGTGGAGATCTATAGGAAGATGCTCCAGATGATCGACGACCTTGTGAAGGGTGAACTGGAAAGGCTGGGAAATACCATGGATGAGGTTGAGAGCCTCCACGCCAAGGCCCTTGAGGTCAGGATGAACGTGATGAGGGAGCTACACGAGACGGGGGGTGTCCTGATAAACAGGGAGGAGTTCTATAGGCTGATAAGTAAATCCAGCGAGCTCACAGACTATATCGAGGAGATATGTGTCAGGATCTACCAGATCGGGGAGAGGAGATGGAGGATCCCTAAGAATGTTGGTGAGGGGTTAATGAGGCTCGCGGAAGCAACGTTCCAAGCCCTGACCAAGCTCAGGGAGAGCCTCATAAGCCTTGGGTTCAACCCTGAGAGGGCCACAGTCCTAGCGAAGGATGTTGATGAGATAGAGAGAAATGTGGATTCCATATATAGAGATCTCAGCATTATGATAATAACGAGTGACATGGGGCTTCCTCTCCTACTGATCTTGAAGGATATAGCCGAGGAACTAGAGTTTCTAACCGATGCCGCAAAGGACGAGGCCGATATAATTAGGATCTTGGCCCTCTAGGCTGATCTTCATGGAGCCCATAGCCGAGGTCGAGGCCCTCAGGGACAGCCGCCTCATAGTATGGTCTCCATCCGAGGGGAGAAGGCTGTTTAGGCTTGGTTATTTTGGGAAGCCCCTCGGCATCCCGAAGCCGAAGGAGGAGTTCGAGGCCCCCCTAATATTGGATCCCATAGAGGGGGTCTACCTCATGGAGAAGGGGTTTGTGAGGGTATATGGGGGGGAGGATGGGAGGCCCATCGAGCTGAAGGAGCTAACAGAGATAGCTAGGAGAACCCTCAAAGGATTCGAGGAGAAGTATCGTGTCTACAGGGATCTAAGGGAGAGGGGGTTGATAGCCACTCCAGGTATAAAGTACGGCTGCGACTTCGCCGTCTACAGGTACGGCCCTGGCATAGACCACGCCCCATTCATAGTCCAAGTCAAGGGGTCTGAGGAGGAGATCTCGGCTGACGAGATAGTTAGGGCGGGAAGGCTAGCAACGACCGTGAGGAAGACCTTTATAGTCGCCGTTGTAGATGATGGAGGGGTTCGATACATTGGCTTCAAATGGTGGAAGCCATAGAAGGCCTTGGAGATTTGGGAGATCCCTCCAAGGCAATGGGATAGGCTGAGGGTGAGCCCCCTCTCAGAGAAGGGAGATATCCTTAAAACATCTTTGAGACGTGGGTAATCGAAGAGGATTTCAATGGCCATGGATTGCTTCGTAAGGTGGTTCGAAGAATGAAGGTTAATCCCGCCCGCTCGATGATCCCGGGTAGGAGCCAGAGTTCAGAGGCCATAAAATCTTTGGAGAATGGAGGGATATAACCTCCCCAAAATCCTGGTACCCAACTAAGTCAGGCGAGATTGGCTGATGGAATTTCAGGATTTGAGCCACTCGGCCTCATCTTCACTAAGCCCTAGCCATTTCATTATCTCCTCAGATCTCTCCGGTGCCTCCTTGAAGATCACCTTGAGGAAAGGGATCACCTCTCCCAGGGCCCTCCTCTTCGAGATGTGGTACTTCTCTGCGACGCTCTCAGCCACCCTCATCTGATGCTCTCTGCTCATCTTGGTCCTCCCATATCGCCATATGATCTGGGGCTGCCTGAAGTAGGGAACCAGCCAGAAGCCTTCCCCCCTCATCCATGAGCCTCCGAGCTCCCTGATGGAAGAGTTCACCCTTCCCCAATCGTCTCCAAGGTATCTATTAGGCCTCACATGGATCCCATCCGGGGCCTCGATGACTGAGAAGGTTCCCTTTGGAAATCCCAGCCTCTCCAGCCTAGACCAAATCGCCATAATAAGCCCGCTTCCCTTAGAATTCCTCCTCGAGAGGGCCACCCCTCCAGAAGCCCAGTCCAACACATATTTTAGGAGGCGATACTCCTGTAGCCTCTTAGTCCTGCCTTCATAGATGTCCGCCCTTGAGAGGGCCTCCAGGCCCTCTGAGAGGTCTCTGGGGTCGTCAAAGAAGTAGGGCATGTTCTCATATATACAGTCTATGAGCTCTTCGTAAGGCAGGTAGGCGGAGGCCAGGGCCTCCTTGGCCTCTCCGAGGCTTCCCGCGGAGAAGATCCTGTTAAGGGCTTGTTGGGTGCTCGAGGCTCTATCTCTGTCTACCAGGAGGGAGGTATCCGAGGCTGAGATATGTGGTCTACCCCTCGCCAGGGCCTCCAGATCGTTTATGGCAGATCTGAGATCCCCCTGTGAGGCCTCAGCTATCCTTTCAAGGGCCTCCTCTTCAACCGTTACGCCCATGCTCCTCGCCACATCTATCAGCCTCTCAACGACCTGGGTGAAAGGGATGGATCTGAACTCAATGATCAACGAGGCGTCCCTAAGCTGTCGAAACTTCTGCCCCCACCCCTCATGGATGCTCGTGGCTATTAGCACTATTGGACTCCTAGCCTCTTTAATTATGGAGAGGATAGCCTGAATCCCTCCAGAGTCCTCCCTATCGCTTATGCCCTCCAGCTCGTCGAAGAGGATCATCCTGCGCCTCCCCAGAACCGTCGTCTCATAGCCGTGAGACCTTCCGATCAACGCCTCGATCCTCTTAGCCGTCCGGAAGTCGCTTGCATTCAGCTCCAAAAGGTCGTATCCCAGGTCCCTCGCAGCCGCCTCCACGGCCGAGGTCTTACCCACCCCTGGGGGCCCATAGAGGAAGGCTGCCCTCTTCTCCGGCAATCCCTTATCCCAGGACTT
>JAGTQJ010000155.1:0-981 GCA_018396515.1 Candidatus Bathyarchaeota archaeon
CCTCCTAATCCTGTCTGAAAGAAGTTTACTCATATCGATCACGTGATCATTAATCCCTTGTCCATTAAAAATAATGATGTTTGGTCTTTTGACTGTCCCTGGAGATCGACTTGTGATCTGGCTACGGCCTCTTTATGGGTGAGGACTATGGAGTTGAGCTATATGACGAAGCGGGGGCCCAGCTCCCCGGCCCTCTGCTTCTCAAGCCCCTTCCTCATACCCTCCTCGGTGATCTTCACGTCATACTCTATGAACTGCTCCACCATCCCGGCGATCGTCTTCGCCATGTTCTCAAGCTCATCCCTCGTGAAGGTCGACATGATCTCGGGGCTGTTTATCCACTGCATCCAGCCGGCTAGGCTCTGGCCTAGGGCTGCAAGGGCGAATCGCATAACCCTAACCAGCTCAAGCCTGTCCATGTCCTGGGTCTCGATGAGCCTCCTGAGCTGCTTAAGGGTGTTCTCACTTCTCTGTATCCAGTCCTGGTTCATGGCCTCCATGACTACTCTATCCACCAGCCCATTATTAAACCTCTCGCAGTTCCATCCACTCCCATCAACCGGGGATCCGGCCCCCCGGTTTTATCGGGCATTTTTTGAGGTAAGGATAAAACCCTTTATAGATTGATTAAAATTTTTAAGGGGGATGGATATTGGTCCTGCCCGTCAAGATCTTCGAGATTAAAGGGGATTCGGACACTGAATTCATACTCAGGAGGCTCAAGGACTTCCGCGAGGTTGAGGAGTACAGGGCCGGCGATGGGAAGACCCTGAACCTGACAACGGAGATCCTAGACCTGAAGATGGAGGATGGCCTCATCAGCGGGGTCTTCAGCAGGGACTTTGTGAGGAGGAGATCTTATAAGAGGGAGGTTGGGGAGATCCTCTCAACCGAGGAGGCCCCCTTCTGGATAAGGCCCCATGAGAAAAGGGTCTTCCTCGTTGTCTCAGCCCCCTCCGTGGCCAGGGGGGTGAGGAAGCT
>JAGTQJ010000155.1:1015-2340 GCA_018396515.1 Candidatus Bathyarchaeota archaeon
GCGAACAAGCTATCTGAGGTTCTATACGGCAGGGTCGGCTACGTGGTGGAGGCGAGGATCAGCAACGAGACCCTCCAGAGGCTCCATGAGGCCAATCCCCAGGCGACCAAGCTGATATGGTTTGATGACGTCGACATACCCAGCGTTGAGAAGCTATGCATAGCTGGATCAAGCCTGGCTGACACGCAGCTCTACAGGGACTACCTTGAGCATGGAAAGATCTGGTATGTGGTGTTCGAGGATCAGAGGAGGGGGATGGTCGTGGGGATAACCAGGAACTGCGTGGTCACACTATTCAGCAAGAGCACAACGGAGGAGTTCATCAAATACATATTCGAAGACCTTCTGAAGCTCATAGAATAGAAGCCCATAAAGACCAAGGGCCAAGATAGATCCGGGGGCGGTGGAGAGGTGCTCTCAGAGCGGGAACTCCTCGAGGACTATCAGGTCTCTAGCCTTCTCGAAGTAGTTAACCACCTCAAGCCCCTTCTCCGTCAGCCTATACCTAACCTTGCTCCTCCTCTCCCTCCCCTCCCTGACCTCCATGAGGAGGCCCTGCTGAACGAGGAACCTCAAGACGCTCTGGGTCGGCCTCCAAGATAGGTTTGTCGCATACATTATCCTCGTAGGCTTATCCACCCCATCCCTCACAGCCGAGAGGACGCTGAGGATGATATCAAGCCTAGACCTCCTACGAGACAGGCCCACCCCTCCCATAACCATCGAAAAGAAAGGTTATATGAAAATATTTAATGAAAATGGATTATTAATGTATGTTTAAAAAAGTTAAGGAGGGATAACTCACTCACCGGTTAAGAAAACATCGATGAACCTCACATTGAAACTTTATAATTCTTTATATTTTAGGAACTTAGACCTAATGATTTCCTATTTGGGGATGGAAAGCCCCGCTAGATGCAGCTCAAACCAGTTGGCTTCTGGGAAGGGATAATCCCCCCGTCAGATACCTCACCCTTAGGGATCTCCTCGGTTCATCAAGCAAGGCCTCTGAGATGGAGGAGAAGAACTCCATTTGGAGTTTTGAAAAGGAAGTTCTTTAAAAGGCAGAAGCCTGATGGCTATTTGGAATTCAGGAATCCGACCCTTATCATCCAAGGTATAAAGAGTATCTACTGGCAGATAATAATTCTCAGCCAGCATGGGCTAATTGGTAAGATTGATAGGGTTAGGGGATGCGAATGGATGGGTTCAAGGTCATAAACGAGAACTAGCTTAAGCTCGGATGCCCCCGTCTTCTTCTATGAATATACTTAGGGGGCTCGATGTAGTGTCCAGGCTGAGATATGCTGAGGATGGGAGGGGAG
>JAGTQJ010000155.1:2422-3097 GCA_018396515.1 Candidatus Bathyarchaeota archaeon
CAGGTGGGCCTTGAGAGGAGAGGGGAACCCAGCAAATGGGTCACCCTGAACGCCCTACGAGTCATCAAGTGCGTCCAGGAATCAAAGGGGCTTCTGAGATAGATGAACTATCGCCCCCTCTCCTCTATGAAGAGGAGGATTATCAGGAATGATAAGAGCAGGGAGAGGAGGCGCAGCATCATGGGAGCGGGGAATCCCAGATGCATATATAGGAGGCCTCCGATGTAGGGGGCCGGGATCCCCAACAGGAGGGGATAGGTCGATATCTTCCCCAATGCAAGGGATCTACGGTATTCAGGCACCCTCTCAGCCACTAGGGCTATATGTGCAGGTATCCACATGGCGTGAGCCATCCCCGAGAATATCTGGAGGAGTAGGAACAGGTGGAAGTCACGGGATGAGATGTATCCGGACATGACGATCATGTTGGCCATTTGTGATAGGAGTAGGAAAGCCCTCCTCCCATACCTATCCATCATCCACCCGACCGGTATCTGGGACAACCCCCAAGAGAGGCCGAAGAGGGTTGACATGAGCCCGAGCTGAACGGTGTTGAACCCAAGCCCATCAACGAGCAGACCGTAGAGGATGGAGCTGCTAGCGCCATAGCTGAAGGACCCTATCATATCGACCAAATAGAATGGAATGAGTTCAGATTCAAACCCGAGGAGATCC
>JAGTQJ010000152.1 GCA_018396515.1 Candidatus Bathyarchaeota archaeon
CATGCTGAGGGTCACCACCAGGCTCTGCCACGTGAGGGGGGACGTGGTCCTGGGGCCGATAAACATGGAGAGGAGGAAGGGTAGGATGGCCGACGACATCAGCTGGAGGAGGACCCCAAGATTAACAGGCCTCGAGAGGATCCCACCCCACAAGCCACTCCACGACAAGGAGGAGAGGCTGAGGGAGGCTGCGGAGAACCTGGAATGGAACCGGGTGGAGGCCGCAGGAGGGGAGCGCCTCGGGGTCATCTCCAGCGGCGTCTCCTACAACTACGCCAAAGAGGCCATAGGCAGATTGGGGCTGGAGGGGAAGGTGGCCCTGCTTAAGCTGGGCATAACCTATCCCCTTCCGGAGAAGCTCATCTCCAACTTTCTAAGCGGCCTTGACAGGCTTCTCGTGGTTGAGGAGCTCGAGCCCTTCGTCGAGCTTCAGGTGAAGGCCATCTCAAAGGAGGCAAACCCGAAGGTCGAGATCTACGGGAAGCTTGACCCCTCAAGGAAGCTGATCCCGAGGGAGTTCGAACTGAACACCTATATCGTCTCCAACGCCCTAGCCGAGTTCGCCGGCGTCCCCAAACCAGTTCTTCCAGGGAGGGATGCCGAACTCCAGGAGATAGGGAAGATGATCACCCCAAGGGGCCTCACCATGTGCGCGGGATGCCCCCACAGGGCGACGGGGTACGCATTGAAGCAAGCGCTTAGGAGGCTGAAGGTAGAGGACTACACCATAATAGGAGACATAGGATGCTATGGGATGCTCTCCTACCCACCTCTTAGGATGATCGACACATACCTAGGGATGGGATCAAGCGTCGGGGTATCCCAGGGATGCGCAAGGGCGACGGGGAGTATGGCCATCGGGATAATAGGGGACTCAACATTCCTCCACGCCGGGATCCCTGGCCTGATCAGCGCCTTTTGGAACAACACCAAGATAAAGCTGGTCATATGCGACAACATGGCGACGGCGATGACGGGCTTCCAGCCCCACCCAGGAACCGGAGTCACAGCCATGAGGAAGCAGGGGAACAAGGTCAAGATGGAGGACATAGTGAGGGGTATAGGGATCTCATGCCTTGAGATCATAGACCCCTACAACGTCTCAGATTCCATCGAGGCCTTCGTGAGGGCGCTGGAGTTCGACGGCCCGGCCGTGGTGATCTCCAGGAGGATCTGCGCCACCGAGGCGGTTAGACTCGCGAGGCGCCAGGGCGTCAGGCTCGAACCATATGTCGTGGACCCTGAGAGGTGCACCGGATGCAGAACCTGCATCAACACCTTCGGCTGCCCAGCCCTCGTCTACGACCCCTCCAGGAATAAGGTCTGGGTCGACACCACCCTATGCATGGGCTGCGGGGTGTGCTCCCAGATATGCCCATTCCAAGCCATAGGTAAGGGGGGATGAAGTCTATGGCCCAGCTAAAGGAGTTCAACCTCGTCATAGCCGGTATAGGGGGGCAGGGGAACCTCCTGGCCTCGGAGATCATAGCCAGCGCCGCCGTCAGGGAGGGGCACAGGGTGAGGGTTGGGGAGACCTTCGGCGCAGCTCAGAGGGGAGGCCCCGTCGCCAGCTACATCAGGATAGGATCGGAGGTTTACAGCCCGATCCTAGACCCTGGAAGGGCCGATCTCATAGTCGGCCTGGAGGCCGTCGAGACCCTGAGAAACGCGTTTAGGTTCCTCAGGCCCGGGGGAGCCGTCGTGATGAACACCAGGCCCATAGTGCCCGTGGAGGTGAGCATGGGCCTACAGAAGTATCCATCGCTGCAGGAGATAATTGAGGCCCTTAGGAGGATAGGCGCGGAGAAGATCATACACTTTGATGCCACATCCGAGGCTGAGAGGCTAGGGATGGCCCTGGTGATGAACATGATAATGGTCGGCGCAGCGGCGGGATCCGGGCTACTACCTATATCCACCGAGGCGATAAGGCAGGTTATAACTGAGAGGCTCGCTGGGCCTCTGCTGGAGCTCAATCTAAAGGCCTTCGAGCTGGGACTTGAAAAATCCAGGTCACAGCAGTAGCTGTCCCCATCCGGGGATCCTCAAAGCTGAACCCCGTTTTCCATTTAAACCTTCCCCGCGGTTTGGGACGAGCCTACGTGTAAAATATGAGCCTGTTAAGGGTCGATAATAGGTAGAGGCCCCTAGGTAAGGGAACAGGGGGGTGATGGGCCTAGAGAGGGGTGATGAATCACTAGTCATCCCTTTCAAGGGCACATTTATGGTGATCAGGGTTCCTCATATGAGATCTTACTCAAGGACAGTAAGTTAAGAAGACATTATAAATTGGTCATCGAGGGGGGCTATCTCCTTGGGGGCTGGGAGGGGTGAGGACTATGGGTCTCCCTTCGCTAAGAGCTTGGGCCGCCTTCCTCCTCGCGCTCTGAACCAGCCTCCAAACGGTTCCCCTTGAGACCCCCATCCTCATACCCGCCTCCTCCTGGGATAGCCCCTCTAGGTCGACAAGCCTGAAGGCCTCTAGCTCGGCCATATCTAGCTGTATCGCCTCGGGACTCCTCATTGGGTTGGGCTGGAAGCTCTCGATGGGAGTTGCCGTTCCAACCATGACCGGCTTAGGTGTCCTCCCCCTCCCCCCGTACCTCCTCCTATGCCTCCACATCCCTTATCGGCTCTATGCGTAAGGTTTAAATATTTTGTGTTTTTTCACATAATTGAAAACGTGAATAAGCACAAAATGGAGGCGAAGAGAGGAGTGGCATGGGGTTGGAGAGGTAGAGGCGGCGGTTGGGCTGGGCCCTGGCCTGGAAGAGGATCATTCAGCCATCTGCCCCCATGGCAGAGGCCGGGTTGGACGCTTTGGATGGGAGCCCGGTATGGAGAATGGCCCAGAGGCTATCCAATAAGTCCTTGGCTCTACACCAGGTTCCCACGGCTTCCAAGGTGGGGGATCCGTCCTGAGGAGGAGTTAGCGGAACTAGAGGATTACAAGAGGATGTTGGAGGAGGAGAGGGCAGAGCTGGAGAGGGAGATCAGCGACATAGAGGCGAGGATGAGGGAGCTGAGAACCAGAAAGGAATCGGAAGGGGATGAAGGGATATCTGGAGGACCTCGCCATTGAGCATCCCCTCGAAACGCTTCCAGTGCGGTGTATGGGGAAACATGAGACCCCTCAGGGAGAGCCTAAGCCCCAGCGCTGCCCTAGGCGTGGAGCCCCCGA
>JAGTQJ010000011.1:0-17773 GCA_018396515.1 Candidatus Bathyarchaeota archaeon
CCCAAGCCAGGACACCCTCCTCGCAGCCTACTCTAGGTACATTGTCGAGAATAGGGGAGGAGGAGTAGTCGTCACCCATATAGGAGCCTCTATGTGCATCGATGAGGCTGTATCAGAGGTAGGGGGAACCGTGGCAAGAACGAGGGTAGGGGATGTGAGCATCGCCGAGGAGATAATGAGGCGAGAGGCCATATTTGGGGGGGAGCCCGTGGGCGCTTGGATACACCCCGATATCCATCTATGCCCCGACGGTCTCCTCTCAGCCCTTAAGCTTCTTGAGGCCCTAGAGGGGAGAACCCTCTCCGAGTTTATGGAAGGGATCAATGAGTATCCCATATTGAGCGCGAAGCTCGACTGCCGTGAAGACAAGAAGGAAGAGGTGATGAGTAGGATCTCCCACAGCTACCCCGAGGCCCTAAGAGAGGCAGAGGTCACAACAATCGATGGTCTCCGCCTCGACTTCGAGGATGGATGGATCCTCATAAGGGCTTCTGGAACAGAGCCAGCAATTAGGATAACCGTCGAGGCGAGAGAACTTGAAGCTGCAAGGGGCTACCTGAAGAGTGCACAAGAACTCGTATCAAAGGCCCTAAAGGGGATCTCATGAAAGGTGTGGTTCTAGCCGCGGGGTTAGGGGTTAGGCTAAAGCCCTTCACCCTCACCAGGCCAAAGGCGATGATCCCCGTTGGAGGGGCCCCATTATTGGAGTGGATTCTGAGGAGGCTTAGGGAGGCGGGGGTCAGGGAGATCCTCATCATAACCCACCACATAGAAAGCCTTATCAGGGATTACTTCGGCTCAGGCTCAAAGCTCGGATTAAAGCTCTACTTCGCGAGGCAGGAAAGGGTACTGGGAACCGCCGACGCTTTCAGAGTGGCAGAGGCCTTCGTGAAGGGGGAGGAGTTCCTCGGTCTCAATGGAGACCTATACCTTTCACCTGGGACTATTGAAAGGGTTTTAGAGGGCCACAGAGAGGGGGAGGTCACCATGACGGTTGTGCCGGTTGAGACGCCTTCGAGGTACGGGATCGTCACGCTTGAGGGGGGTTTGGTGAGGGGGCTTGTGGAGAAGCCAGAGCCTGGAAAGGAGCCAAGCAGGCTGGCAAACGCTGGAATATACGTCTTCCCTCAGAGGGTCTTCGAATGGATAAGGAGGACCCCACCCTCAGCCAGAGGAGAGTATGAGATAACCGAATCCCTAAGGATGATGATGGAAGCAGGGGAAACGATAAGGGCTGTGGAGATAGCCCCCGATTACTGGCTTGAGATAGGATATCCATGGAAGCTCCTAGAGGCGAACGAGAGGATCCTCAGGGCCCTCGAGCATCGGGTTGAGGGAGAATTGGAGGAAGGGGCTGTTATAATCCCACCCGTCAAGATCGGGAAGGGTACGAGGGTTAGGTCTGGATCCTACATAGAAGGCCCCGTGCTCATCGGCGAGGGCTGCGATATAGGTCCGAACTGCTATATAAGGCCCCACACGAGCATAGGCTCGGGGGTCAGGGTGGGGAATGGATGCGAGGTGAAGAACAGCATAGTGATGGATGGGACTCACATCTCCCACCTATGCTATGTCGGGGACAGCGTCATAGGTGAGGGATGCAACCTAGGAGCTGGAACGATAACTGCCAACCTCAGATTCGACGGTAGGGACGTGGAAGTGAGGGTGGAGGATAGGGTGATAAGCTCGGGTAGGAGAAAGCTTGGGGCCTTCATAGGGGATGAGGCCCAGACAGGGGTGAACGTGAGCCTAATGCCGGGGGTGAAGATCGGGCCCAGGGCGTGGATAGCCCCCGGCCTCACAGTATATGAAGATGTCCCCGAGGGGGCCCTCTACTCCATCCCCCGAGGTGGAGTTGGGCCTAGAGCCCGGCGCCACATTTAATTCTATGAAGGGCTATAAGGAGTATAGGAGGAGCATGGAGAAAGAGTTCTTCAGGAGGCTCTTCCCACATCTAGCGGAGGAGATCGATAAGGGAGCCTCAAAGATGGTGATAAGCGGCCTCAGAAAGGAAGGGAGATGGGCCGGCTATGACCCCGATGTAGTTGATTTTATCAGGAGGTGTGACACAGAGGCCCAAGCCGAGGAGATCATAGACTATATGGAGAGGAGGATGGAGATTACCCACGAGAGGGCCGAGGAACTCAGAGCACAGCTTAGGGATAAGGGGCTGAGGAGCTTCGGGGAGAAGAAGGAACCAGGCTACTACTTCAAAGAGGGTTAGGGAAGAACCTATTCAGGAGCTTCAGGAATAAGGGCTGAAAAGGGGAAAATTGCGAAAGAGGTTTAAGCTTCAGAGCGGTTCCTGATCTGGCTTGGGCCTATTGGTTGGCATCGTTGGGAAGGCGAATGTAGGGAAGAGTACCTTCTTCTCCGCGCTGACCCTTAAGGTCGTCGAGATAGCTGGCTTTCCCTTCACCACCATAAAGGCCAACAGGGGGGTAGCATATGTCAGAACCCCATGCGTCTGCAGGGAGTTCAATGTTAGGGACAACCCGGTAAACTCCGCTTGCATCGACGGGATCCGCCTCATACCCGTAGAGGTGATAGACTGCCCTGGCCTCATCAGAGGGGCTCACATGGGAAAGGGGCTTGGAAACCAGTTCTTAGATGAGGTGAGGAGGGCAGACGCCCTGATAGTCGTCTGCGACGCAGCCGGGGAAACCGACGATAATGGTCAGCCCGTGCCACTCGGGAGCCATGACCCCCTCAACGATATCAAGATATTCGAGTCGGAGTTCGATGAATGGCTCCTCGCCCTGATTAGGAAGGACTGGGACAGGATAGTCAGGATGGCGGAGGCAGCTAGAGAAGAGATAGGAAAATACCTAGAGGAGAAGCTGACCGGCCTAGGCATAAACAGGGGCAACATCTCCGAGGCCGTGGATAGGTTAGGGCTGGATGCCTATAGAGCTGGAAGGTGGAGCATAGAGGACCTGAAACGCTTCGCATCAGAGCTCAGGAGGATCTCGAAGCCCCTGCTTATCGCTGCGAATAAGGCTGACAAGGACCCAGCCGAGAGGAATGTGGAGAGGTTAAGGGAGGCGGGCTACCATGTCATCCCGACGTGCGCGGAGGCCGAGCTAGCCCTCAGGAGGGCCTCCTCCTCGGGCCTAATAAGATACAATCCCGGGGATAGGGATTTCGAGATCCAGAACCCCTCAGCCCTCTCAGATGCGCAGAGAAGAGCCTTAGAGGTCATAAGAGAGAGGGTGTTCAGGAAATGGGGAGGAACGGGTGTTCAAGATGCTATAGACCAGGCCTTCTTTAAGCTTCTAGATGTCATACCTGTATATCCGGTGGAGGACGCGGAGAAGCTCACCGATCATCACGGTAGGGTCCTACCAGACTGCTACCTCATCCCCAGGGGCACAACCGCTAAGGAGTTTGCAGGCCTCATCCACACGGAGCTAATGGAGGGCTTTATCCACGCGATAGATGCGAGGACCGGGAGGAGGCTCGGGGAAGATTACGTCCTCAAGGAGAACGATGTCATCCAGATAGTCTCAGCCAAGGCTAAAAGGTGAAGGAGCTCGAGATCGAAGATCACCCAACTTAATAGGATAGGATGACAATTTAGTTCTCTGAAGGTCATACCCCCTCAGATATGGAGTCGTCGTAGGCTGGTTAGATATAATAATCAGATATCTTCCCATCGAGGTAGTATTGAACCAGATATCTTACATATCTAGAGATATATCCAAGATATGACCAGGTTCTAAGCCTCCTTGGTGAGGTCCAGAGGGTTGTCTCGGATGTGAATATGAACCTCCCCATCTGCCTGATCCTCAGGGATAGATCTAAATCCTCGCATGCGTAGAGGTCTTCGTTGAACCCTCCAACCTTTAGAAAGGGTGCCTTGAGATAGGAGTGGCATGAGAAGTAGCTGAACTCATGAACTCTCACCCTGTTCGCAAAACGGGCGAGGATATTGTTTAACTGGTACATCCCCATCTCGATTCCATTTCCGCCTAGTGGGAGAACCCTACAGGAGACCCCTACAACCCCAGGATCCTCATAGGCCTCTTCGAGGACGGAGAGGCAGTTTGGCTCAGCCACCGTATCTGCGTCGAGGAATAGTAATGCGTCTCCTACAGCGTGCCTCGCCCCCTCGTTTTTAGCTGAGCCCACGTCGTGGGGCCTCCTTCTCTCCACCTCCACAACCCTGTAACCATATCTCCTAGCTATCTCCCTGGTTCGGTCATGGCTCCCGCTATCCACGACTATGACCTCGAAACGGCTATATCTCTGCCTTCTCAGAGACCTCAAGCATGCCTCTATTATCCTCTCCTCGTTAAAGGTTGGGATGATCACGGAGAACATCTTCTCCCCCAATGAGGCCCCCCTCAGGGTCTCCTCCTTACCATAGAGCTGCTAAATCAGACACCCACCCGAGCCGGATCATCCCATCCTCAATCTCCCTGTGACTCGGTTCCCCCAAGAACCGGAACATAACATCGGAGGAGAGAGGCTCTGAAACGCCAGATATCCCTAGGAGAGCGTTGAGGCTTAAGGGGGGGAACCGCTGATCCAGTTTAAGGTCTTATCCGATTTTATGATAGGGTGATGTGGATCCACGAGGATGACCTCAAACCACTTGGAGGTGCCGTCCTCCCAAACCCAATATGAGTTCAGGACCTCAAGGTTTGGATACCTCCTCGCTGCCCTCTCCTCGGCTATCAGCTGAAGGCTCTTAGCTGGGGTGTACTTGGCCACACCCATATGCTTCTGGCTTCTACCCATCCTTGGACGGATCTTCCTTCTACCCCCCCTCCTCACTCTGACCCTGACCACCACAAACCCCTTCTTGTCCTTATATCCAAGGCGCCGAGCCCTATCGATCCTAGTGGGCTTATCGATCCTTACTATGGAGGGTTGGCGCCTCCACCTAATAGCCCTCTCCCTCATCAACCCATCCACGAAGCTCTCGTCAGGCTTCCTCCAAGCCTGTCTAAGGTATCTATACATATCCTCTCAACCTAGGTTATCGGAAAGAACCCCCTCCAACCTAATAAAGTTTGGGGATCACCCGCAAACATGATAGTTCGAGATCCTTGAGGGTTCAAGGTAGATTTTGCTATGGGCCCCCTTCTACTACAATAAAAGCTCTGAATCGATCTCCTTCCCCGTTGTTGCATAGGTTTTATAAGTTAATAAGCAACTCATTTGAAGGGTTATGGGGAAGCCGGAGGAGCGGTGAGTTGGACTGGTTAACTTTCGTACCTGTCTCGGCTCTGGCCTCTATAATATTCGCAGGCTACCTCTACCACTACGTGAATAGGCAGGACTCAGGCTCTGATAGGATGAGGGAGATAGCGGACGCTATCAGGATAGGGGCCAATGCCTATCTCAGGAGGCAGAACTCCGCCCTAGCCGTCTTCGCCGGGGTAATGGCGGTCATCTTAGGCCTAGCCTTCTCAAACCTCCACCTCTCCCTCGCATATCTACTGGGAGCCCTATGCACGGCGGCTGCATCCTACTTCGGCATGAATGCCGCCGTGAGGGCGAATGTGAGAACCGCAAACGGGGCTGTGAAGGGGTTGAGCCGGGCCCTCCCCGTCGCTTACTTTGGGGGGGCGGTGATGGGCCTCTCCATAGTCGGGATCGCCGTCTTGGGTATGAGCATCCTGTTCTACATCTACAGCCTGCTTTACGGAGATATGGAGACCGCGTTGGACACCATACTGGGGTTCAGCTTCGGGGCGAGCTCCCTAGCCCTCTTCGCGAAGGCTGGGGGAGGAATATACACGAAGACGGCCGACATAGGCGCCGACCTAGTGGGGAAGGTTGAGCTGGGGATCCCTGAGGATGACCCGAGGAACCCGGCCGTCATAGCCGACAATGTGGGTGATAATGTGGGCGACGTTGCGGGGATGGGGGCAGACCTGACGGACTCCTATATAGCTGGAACTATAGCGGCGATGCTCCTAGGAGCCAGGATATATCATTCTCCAATATATATAGTTCTGCCCTTGATGGTGAAGGCCATCGGGGTGGTCTCCTCTATGCTTGGAACCTTATTCGTGAGGTTTGGCATAAGGGGCAGCCCGGGCTCAGCCCTGAACAGGGGAACCTACGCGGCTTGTATAATATTCTCAATACTGCTGTACGTGGTGATAAGCCTCCTGAACCTTGGGGGGCTTGGCCTTGGGATCTTCTCGGCCATCATCGCGGGGCTGGTTGCGGGGATAATCATGGGCCTAACCACCGACTTCTTCACATCGATCGATAGAGGGCCCGTGAAGAGGACAGCTGAATCCTCGAAGACGGGGGCTGCGATAAATATCCTCTCAGGATTCTCATATGGCCTCTTGAGCATAATCCCCCCGATGATAGGCATAGTCGTCGCCATACTGGCAGCCTGGAACATCTCAGATATCTTCGGCCTAAACCACTACTACGGGATCTCGATGGCTGCCGTTGGGATGCTGGCGGTTCTGGGAAGCGTGATAGCAGCTGATGCCTACGGACCAATAGCCGACAACGCTAAGGGGATAGCTGAACAGTCGGGCCTGGGTGAGGAGGTTATAGAGGTGATAGATAGGCTGGACGCGGCTGGAAACACCACCAAAGCCATCTCCAAAGGCTTCGCGATAGGTGCCGCGGCCCTCCAAGTTCTGGCGCTATTCTTCGCATACTCGGAGGAGGTGAAGATCCCTAGGGTCATAAACCTCATGGATCCCAATGTGCTCGGAGGCATCCTTATCGGAGCCATGATGCCCCCGGTTTTATCGGCCCTCCTCATCCTAGCCGTTGGAAAGAATGCCTTCAGGATGGTGGAGGAAGTGAGAAGGCAGTTCAGGGAGATTCCCGGGCTCATGGAGGGGAGATCGAAGCCGGACTATGCCAGGTGCGTCGACATAGCTACGGCAGGGGCCCTGAAGGAGCTTATCCTTCCTGGGATCCTATCCATCTCGGTTCCCATACTGGTCGGCTTCACACTGGGCAAGCAGGCCCTAGCCGGATTCCTTGGGGGATGCATCATCACTGGGATCATCTTCGCCCTTATGATGGCGAACTCTGGCGGGATGTGGGACAACGCCAAGAAGTACATAGAGGAGGGGCACTTCGGGGGCAAAGGATCAGAGGCCCACAAGGCGGCCGTGGTAGGAGACACTGTGGGGGACCCCTTTAAGGACACGGCTGGCCCCTCACTGAACACGATGATAACAGTGATGGCCCTATCTGCAACAGTCTTCGCACCATTCTTCCTATAAAGATGGAAGCTAGAACTAGGACCTAACATCAGAGTCTTAAAATCGTCACTCACTTCTTTTCCTTAATCTGGTTTTAATACATTTCAATTATCTAAGGTAAGACAACTTTTATAATTATAAAAGAATTGATCTTCTTTATTGTATGGCCCCATCGAGTTCTAGGTGGGACTTCTCCCTCAAATATATGACGGGTATAAACCTCTCTCTAAGTCTCCTCCTAAGCTTCGTGTCATTCGTGGCTACGGGGCAGCCCCAAGCCTCGGCGAGGCGGATTATTAGTTCGTCTACGGTCTCCCCATCCCTTAACACCTCATCTACTCTCTCACATCTCTCAGCCAGTTTCAGGGCGAAGGCGGCTTGTCTTCTGAGGGATGGCTTGGCCTCTAGTTTAATGAGTTGGAGTTCCTCCAAGACGGGTGAAGGGACCACACATCTAGCTCGGCCTTCCAATAGACGTTGAAGCTCAGTGAAGATATCCACCCTAAATCTCATGGGTATGAATAGGAAGTTGGAATCTATTATTACGGGTAGGTCCCTTCTCCTATCGCTATCCTCCTTCAAGCTAGCCCCTCAGGGTTCCAGCACCTATTAACCTCCATCTGCCTCCTACCCTTCGGCTGATGGCCACCTTGTCTCCCTCCTCAGCGCAGACGGGGATGGAGAGCTTCATCTCAACATAATCGCTGGAGACTGATGTGATGATCCCTGTGGTTTTCGCCGTTCCTATATTGAGGAGGAGAGTTTCACCCCTTGATATAGGTTCAACCTTCTCCATTGCCTGGCTTCCTACCACAGTGCTGAAGAGCTTGAATTCGAGAGCTGCCTCTTCTCTGACTGGAGGGAGGGTTCCAGGCTTTCCTAGGAGGCTTCCGACGAGGCCATCCGACTTCGTGAGTGAGGGGTCTAGCATAGTTCCAACCCCGACTAGGCCTCCTGGAAAGGCCACCTCTACGGATCTACCTCCGGCCTGGAGGCTCGTTATCTCTGTGTAGAGGCCATGCATCCTCAACCTGTTCTTCTCCTTAACGGGGAGGCCTGGAAGGATCTCTACTTCATCTCCCACTCTGAAGCTTCCCTGGAATATCGATCCCCCTAGGACTCCTCCCCTGAGCTCCTCAATCGGGGTGCCCGGCCTATTCACATCGAAGCTCCTGATGATATGCATCCTAGGCGGCTTCTCAGGGTCCCTCTTAGGCGTTGGTATACACTTCTGGATCGCGCTTAGGAGGAGGTCAATGTTTACACTGTGCTGGGCAGAGACGGGGATTATGGGGGCATCCTCAGCGATCGAGCCCTTAACGAACCTCTTTATCTCGTTATAGTTCTTTATCGCGTCCTCCCTAGTCACTATATCTATCTTATTCTGGACTATGACTATGTTCCTTACCCCTATGATCTCCACAGCTGCCAGGTGCTCCCTGGTCTGCGGCTGGGGACAGGGCTCATCCGCAGCTATCACGAGTATGGCTCCATCCATCACCGCAGCCCCGCTCAGCATGGTGGCCATGAGGATCTCATGCCCAGGGGCGTCCACAAAGCTTATAGCCCTCTGGAACTCGGCGTTCGAGCCGCAGGAGGGGCATACCGGTGAGGTTGAGTAGCAGGAAGGGTCTACACAATCGGGGCACTTGTAAATCGCGCAGTCAGCGTATCCGAGCTTTATGGTGATACCCCTTCTCAACTCCTCACTGTGGCGTGCCGCCCACACGCCCGTGAGGGCCTGTACAAGCGTGGTCTTACCGTGGTCCACATGGCCTATCGTGCCCACATTGGCCTCAGGCTGACGCGGCAGAGGAGCTATAACCCATCGCCTCGAAAATTTAGATGAGCCACCTTATCTTATATAGTTGTTTGGGTGGGGTGGGTTCATTGAGGTAAGCCTTTAAATCTGAGTGGACGGTGCCACGAAATATAAATTACTTCCCCCCCTTTAACCCACCCACGAAAGAAAAAGGATAAATCAAAGAACTAGTAAGTGTTTAGAGTTGCGTCTTAAAGCCTCGTACCCGTTAGAGGTTTCTGCGTTATGAGACGCTTGAAGAAGATAGAATATACCCCCATATCTGTAAGGGAGACCCTGCTCCAGTTGAAGGACATATCCGAACTCATGATAGACCTATCATACTCGGCCATTATCCTGAATGACAAGGAACTTGCCAAGGAGGTCTTGGAGCTTGAGGAAAGGATTGACAACATGCTATATATACTCGATATGAACTTGATGCTCGCGGCTCGGGATCCGGAGGACGCCGAGGTTCTGGCTGGAGTGGCACATGTAGGTGTGTTTATGAACGCTATATCGGATGCGGCGGCGGAGATAGCCGACCTCGTCCTGAACGACATCGAGATCCATCCAGTGGCCAGGGAGGTCTTCAAAAAGACTACAGAGGTTCTCTCAAGGATCGAGGTGGCTGAAGGATCGATGCTCGTCGAAAAAACCGTCGATGAACTCGACCTGGCCTCAGCCATAGGTGTAGATATAATAGCGATAAAGAGGGGTAAACACTGGCTGATAAACCCGGAGAAGGAGGTTATAATGCCCGAGGATATACTCATGGCCAGAGGAGGCCTCACAGGTATTAAAATCCTCGAGAGGGCTGCTAGGGGAGAGATAGATGAACTCGTGTGAGGATGCGAATAGCTTCGAGAAGATCTGCTCTGAGCTTGTAGAGATGAAGGACACCTCAGAGCTCATGATGGATCTGGCGTACTCATCCCTACTCCTAAATAGCCGGGAACTTGCAGAGGAGGTACTCCAACTTGAGGAGAAGGTGGATAAGATGCATACCGACTTCGAGCTAAGCGTCCTATCCAGATGTGCGGTAGAGGGAGACATCAAAGGCCTGATGGCTCTTCTGAGGATGGGCTCTACTATGGAGAGGATCGCGGATGCGGCCGTAGAGATAGCTGAGGTGGTCCTAAAGGGTATAGAGCCCCACCCCATTCTCAGGATCGTAATAGAGGCAGCCGATGAGACCGTGGAGAGGGGGATCATCTCTAGACGTTCAACCTTGGTGGGAAAGAGCTTGAAGGAGGCCAAGATACCCGAGGGGACCGGAATGTGGCCCCTTCTGATACGTAGAGGGGATAAGTGGATACGCCCCAGGCCGGATACGGTTCTACAGGCTGGAGATATAATCATAGCATCGGGCTATTCGGAGGGGGCGGAAGATTTCAAGAGGCTTTTAAGAGGCGAACCCGATAAAGGGGTGGATAAAGAGATGGAGAGAGATGAAGAGGAGAACCTCGATGGCTGGTCTGCCTGAGCCCTCACCAGTGTGGAGAAATAGCCCGTAAAAATCCCCCTTTTGGGGCGTTTTTCTCGAAGGTTAGACCCCCACTAAAGGCTTCTAGAAGCTATTAGGAGGGAAACGCCTTCACCTTTGCCTTGTCAAAGCCGGAGATCTGTTTGCCGTAGACCTAAAACTATCCGGCAAATTCTAAGAAATCTAAGCTGAACCGTACACTGAGACATTACCACCAAAAATATTGTTTTCAGGGGCTTGATTTTGATGGCGGTCTTGCTACGATCTTAAAGTTCAGGTATTTTGTATCGGCTGTAACCGTGTTTCCCCTGACCATCTTCTTTCTCCTCTCTCCAGGATTTTTGGGTTTGTAGCCGACGCCGCCGCTTAGGATGAACCTCCCCTTCACCCCTCCGTGGATGTCGGGCCGCATGGGTATTCCATCCTTGTCGCATCCGCCCGTCAGCTGTATCTTATACCCAGGCAGGTTGGCGATGGAGCCGTCTAGTATCTCACCAATCCTCCTCCCTATGAGGGTGGACATCCTTGAGTCCTCTATCTCGACCTTTCTGCTCTTTCCCGTCTCAGGATCTGAAATTATGAGGGTTGGCATGATCTTTCACCTACATGGCCCAGACAGGATCCCTTCTCCGCTTTATCTCAACCAGCTCTTTAAGGGTTTCGAGGGCCCGCTCGGTTAGGCGGCTTGAGAACCTGTCTCTTAACACTCTTACATGCTCCTCTGGGATGTCGACGTAGAGGATGTCTCCCTCTTTTATATGTCTACCTATTATGGGCTTCGGCATGGAGACCGCCACCTCCTTCCCCTCCTCGGCTAGGGATATCGGTTTCCCCTCCTCCTGTATCTGGGTTATCCGGCCCAGGGCTTCCCCCTCCATATTAATCATCTCTCTGTTTGGGGCGATGACTCCGGCTAGAACCTTGACGCCGAAGATGGCGGGATTAGACCTCCGGAAGATGAAGCCCTCTAAGACCTCTATCTTCCCGGGCTTGATGAGAGCGTCGAACTCCTTCCTCTCTTTCGCCTCCTTCTCAGCCTCGAGCCACCTGAAGTAATCATCGATGAGGTTGTAGATCACATCCCTCTTGAAGACAGGTATCCCCTCAGCCCTGGCCTCCCTCTCCGCGTCTGGAAGCACCTTCACGTTGAAGGCGAGTACGGCTCCATACAGGGGCTCCTCATATCTAACAGCCACGGCCTCGACCACATCCCTCTTGGAGACGTCGCCGATATCGGCCAACCTTATTGGTATTCCCCTAGCCTTGAAGAGGTCTATAAGGGCCTCAAGGGAACCGAGGGTATCTGACTTTAGGATGATGCCTACCTTGTCCGTGTAGAAGCGTATCCTAGCAACCTCCGATGCCACCTCCTCGAGCACCTGCTCCAGAGGCGTTCCATCCCCCACGGCTATCAATGGGGCTCCTGGAACCGCATTCTCAAGGTTAGGGGCGACGATCTTCACCCCAGCCGCGGCTGGGGCTTCGGCTATGTTGAGGAACCTCTTCCGTGGATCCCTTATCTCGTCGAGAGGCTGTGGCATGAGTATTGCCCTCACCCCGGTGGCTATGGCACCCTCCTTACCCCCGACGACTATGGTGTCTCCCTGCCTTAGGACACCATCATAGATTATTGCGTTGATCGTTGTGCCCAAGCCGACCTCCTCCTTAACCTCTAGAACTGCCCCCCTTGCGGGCCCCTGGCTGACCATGAGCTTTTCTTGGAGGTATTGCTGCGTCAATCCAATGAGGATGGCTATAAGCTCCCCTATGCCCTCCCCGGTCTTGGCACTCACCGGAACTATGGCCACATTCCTGGTGAAGTCCTTCACCCTATCGAACCGTTCAGACTTGAATCCAAGGGTGGAGAGGGTTCCCATGATATTATAGAGCCGATTGTCAAGGTCCTCCCTAACGGCGGGCTCCTGCTTTGAATAGGAGACCATGAATAGGGAGTCGGCGATGCTCCTCCAACCCGGGATCAAGTCGATCTTGTTCGCTGCCACTATGAAGGGAGTCCTCCTGCTCTTCAGTATATCGATGGACTCATAGGTCTGATTCTCAAAGCCGTGGGTGATGTCCACAACCAGGATAGCCAGATCAGCTATGGAGCCCCCCCTACGGCGGAGGTTGGTAAAGGCCTCATGGCCAGGTGTATCTATGACGAGAAGGCCTGGAATTTTTATGGAGATCTTGAAGCTCTTCATGAGCTGCTGGGTGATGGCGGCGAGAGTCTCCGTCGGGAAGAAGCTCGCCCCTATCTGCTGGGTTATACCCCCAGCCTCCCTGAGCTGGACAGCGGTACCCCTGATCTTGTCGAGGAGAGAAGTCTTACCCGTGTCGACTGGCATCCGGAGAGCATCTACTCACCCGGATCATGCCCGAGCACGCAGACTATAGGTTGTCTTATAGGCAAGGTGGACACCCCCAGAACTACATGGCTAGGCGTCTAATATACCTGTGTAGTTCTTGGGTTAACCCCCCTCGAAATTATAGGAGGGAAAACACGGATCAACGGAATCGATAGACTATTTCTAGAAACCGCCTATAGGTTTCATCTGATGTACACGATCGGCCACTCCACCAGAAGCCTTGAGGATTTAATAAGGATCCTGAAGAGGTATGGTATAGAGTTCCTCGTAGACATCAGGAGGTGGCCCACATCCAAGCGGAATCCACAGTTTAACGGTGAATGCCTCCGCGAGACCCTTGCACGGGAGGGGATCAGGTACATATGGATGGGCGAGGCCCTAGGTGGATATAGGCGGAGAGGCCTACCCTCATCACCCAATGAAGGCTGGAGGAGCCGAGGGTTCAGGAACTACGCCGATCATGCCCTAAGTGAGGCCTTCAGAGCAGCCCTAAAGGAGCTGATAACCCTCTCAAGGGAGGGGGTGGTGGCCCTTATGTGTGCGGAGAAGAGCTACTGGAGATGCCATAGGAGGATACTCTCGGACCATCTGACCGCAGCCGGTCTTGAGGTGCTCCACATATCAGATGAGGGGGATGTAAGGAGACACCGCCTAACAAGATTCGCGGTCATAAAGGGTGGGGCTGTCGTATATCCTTATCCATCAAAGGGGGATTGAAACCCTTACTCAATCCGTTCTGAGGGGGAGAACCAATTCTTTATTATAAATTCTTCAGCCCTTAGAAATTTTTGATGAATCGATTGATTCTCCTTAATGTAGGTTAATCCAGCCTTCTCTATCCCTTATTGCCGAGGGGCATTCCTTGGTTGATTTTCTCGAGCTAGAAATTAGGCATTTCTTGACGGAACTTGAGAACATCCCCCAATACACCCTGAGAATCAAATAATCCAGCCACAAATCTTTAGTTATCAGCGGTTCTTTATTATATGATCCAGCCGAGGCTTCCATATGATTCTCGTCTCATTTGATATAGAGATTTTATTTTTAGGACAGCACCGTTTGCACTCAATTCCCGCATTATTTAGGCTTTATGAGCATTAAGATCCTTTCGAGCCGGAGGCCTTCCTATTATTGGGATTCTTCTATCGCATCTGGGGCATCTTCCATCCGAGTTTAATCTATACTTGGTGACATCGAAGCCGTATCTCCTTATCAGGAGCTCACCGCATCCCGGGCAATAGGTGTTCTCCCCGGGATGGCCAGGAACATTCCCTATGTAGACATACTCCAGCCCCTCATCTAGGGCTATGCTCCTGGCCTCCTCAAGCCTCTCCACTGGGGTAACCTTGGTCAAGCCGTACATCCATGCCTTGTATGCTGGGTAAAACCTTGTGAAGTGGAGAGGGGTATCGCGCCCCAGTTCATCCCTAACCCTCTTTATTATCCAGCCTAAGCAGTCGTCATCGTCGTTGGCCCCAGGGATCACAAGGTTGACCATCTCAACATGCATCCCGATCCTCTTCGCTTTCCTTGAGTTCCTCCAGACAACCTCGACATCGGCCCCGTTGCAGAATCGCCTGTAGAAGTCTTCATCCCCCTTTATATCGATGCACATGGAGTCGAGGCCAGCTTTATGCAGAGCCCCGAGGGCTTCAGGGGTCATATAGCCGTTCGTGTTCAGGTTACAGTAGAGGCCCCTCCTACTGGCCAGGGCGAAGCAGTCTAATGCATACTCTAGGAGGGTGCAGGAGGCCTCGTTGAAGGTGAAGGAGATCCCCAAGCCCCCCATCTTGAAGGCTAGATCCACAAACCTCTCCGGGCTAATATATGAGGCCGACTTGGGGTCGGCGGAGACCATGCTTATTGAGTGGTTCTGGCAGTAGACGCAGCGGAGGTTACACCCCCATGAGCCTGCGGATAGGGCCTTGGAGCCGGGCCAGTAATGGAACATGGGCTTCTTCTCGATCGGGTTGAGGCTGAGGGAGCTTATGTCCCCATAGGTCAGTGTGTAAAGCCTCCCCCCTATGTTCATTCTGGAGCCACAGAAGCCCCTGTGCCCATCCAGAATCCGGCATCTCCTCTCACAGATCCCGCAGACGAGCGAGCCATCATCTCCCCTAACATAGAATAAAGCCTCTCTAATGGTTGGGCCCTGCTCTCCCATCTAAGGGGATATATCTCAGAATCCTAAATAAAACGGCTCTGAAGAACATTTCGTTGAAAGCCCCTCTTGGAAATTGACCTACTATGCTATTTCAGGATCGACTCAGGGTATGAATGATCCCTGAAGAAGCTTGAATTACAAGTTTAAATTATTTCATTAGAAGATCAGGCTTCTTTTATCATAACGATAAGGATATCTACTTATTTTTTAATTTTTCATCACTGTCATGAAGAGGATTTCATGTTGAATCAGTTAAAAAGTTGATTTTTATTTAGGTTCTACGAAATTCATCTTTTAATTGGTTCTTGTGTAAGTTCGTTCCATACTTCATCTATAATGGCCTCGATGATGTGGCCTCTATCAAGTTCAATCCGGATCCTATGAGGGGTGAGAACTGGTAGGATGACTTTCCCGGTCCTGTCTCCATATCCCGAGTGGCGGCAGACAAAGGCTATTGTTATCCTCCATGAGGTGAGGCCTATCCTCTCCACGTTCTCTACGCGCACAGATTCGGGTATCCCGTCGAACCCATATGTTGGGCTACTCCTCAAGAATTCTAGGGCCCTCTCCACGGCCGCTGCCTCGAAGCACCAGACGCCCCAGGTGTAGATGGCTAGGGCTGAGAGGGTGCAAACGGGGATTAGAACCAATGATAGAGCATACTTCAACCTCAAGATTCACACCATGAGTGCTTTCGAGCTTTAATAATGATATGGTTGGAACGCTTTAAGATATTAATGGTCAAGCGCGAATAGATAAAAATCCCACGATTTTCAGTTTGTTAAATCCCAGAATTCAAGTATCGTTCTCCGTGGCCTTAATTCGGCGGCTGCGATCTTCGGCCTTGGAAGGCTGCATCATGGAGACCCAGTGCAGTCAGGTATTCGCTGTTTTCCAAAAGGTGTTGGATGCCCACTGGGGATGAGCATGCCAGAACCCAGTAGCGAAATTCAATTAGATGGGAAGACTGGTTTTAGGTCGGGAAAATAAAGATAAATATGATAGGTGGAGATTTAACATCGTGGTGGTGGATTATGAAGCTGACATGGCTGGGCCATGCAAGCTGGAAGGTTAAGGCCTCTGGGAAGACGATTTACATAGATCCCTACCAAGGCCGTTATGATGAGAAGGCGGATATCGTTCTCTCAACCCACTCTCACTATGATCACTGCGACGCTGAGAAGATAGAGCAGGTGAGGACACCTAGCACAGTCATTATAGCCCCTTCAGATGTAGCATCTAGGGTTAAGGCTCCTATCAAGAGCCTAAAGCCCGGTGAGGAGGCCTCCATCAATGGTGTGAAGGTCAAGGCCGTTGAGGCCTACAACTACAAGCGTTTCAGGTCTCCTGGAAACCCCTTCCATCCCAAGGGGCTTGGGGTGGGCTATTTGATAATGGCGGAGGGTAAGACCATCTACCATGCGGGGGATACGGACTTCATACCCGAGATGAAGGAGCTTAAGAACATTGATGTGGCCCTTGTCCCGACGGGTGGCACCTATACCATGGATAACGCTGAGGCGGCTGAGGCCGTCGTCGCCATGCATCCCAAGGTAGCTATACCGATGCATATCTGGGACACTAACCCTGGGGAGTTCAAGAGGAGGGTTGAATCCATCTCGGATGTTAAGGTGGTAATCCTCAGGCCCGGCGACACCTACGAGGCGTGATACTCACCTACTGGGAGATTTGAAGGGGGCTAATGCCTCCAAAGCTCTAATGGGGGCTTCGCATCGGTGGGGATTGGCGACCTATACTTTCGACCCGCCAATCTCGATTTGAGCTCTTCCCAAGCTCTTTCAACCAGCTCCCTCTTCTCCAGCAGGTCTAAGGCTGAGGATGCCAATGTCTTAGCGGCGAAGATCAGAGATCTATGGCCTATGCCCATACCCGACTGGGCCACTACCTGCCAGGAGTGTCCAGGGGTTCCGAGTACATAGGCTGTTGTGCTGAACTCCATGGTTGGGGCCTGCCAGCTCACATCTGCAACATCCGTCGATCCGGAGCTGACCTCCCCCTCGCCCCAGGGCTCAGGTATGGATCTATCTATTAGAACATCCATCAGCTCTTCCCAATTTGGGCGTCCAGACTTTTTCAGCTCCTCCCTCTTGGCCTCGGGAGGGATAGTCTCAGCTATCCTCTCGGCGAATTTGAGCTCCTCATCGGTATACTCTGGCGCCCCTATCTCCCTCATATTCGCCGTAACTATCTCGCTTAACGTCCTGTTAGGGATCTTGTTTGATACTCCCTTTATGAACTCCACCTTACACCTTGTCTCAGTCATCAGCTCAGCTCCCCTGGAGATGTCCAGGATCCTCTTATACAGCTCCTCAACCTGCTCCCTCTCCGGCGCCCTGATAAGATACCAGCTTCTCGCGTAGTCCGGGACCACGTTGGGCTGGCCTCCCCCAGCCTCTATGACATAGTGGATCCTGGCCTTCTCGATGATATGCTCCCTCATATAGTTCACACCCACATTCATCAACTCCACGGCATCCAAAGCACTCCTACCCTGCTCAGGAGAACCAGCAGCATGGGAAGACCTCCCATAGAAGTGGAACTTGACGGAGTTGACCGCGTTGCTGCTGGAGAGCCTAGCCGTGTTGACCGCACTGGGATGGTGGCTTAGACAGGCATCCACATCGTCGAACAGCCCAGCCCTGACCATGAAGACCTTTCCGTCATAGTTCTCCTCCGCTGGGCATCCGTAGAACCTTATGGTTCCCTGGATTCCGGCCTCCTCCTCTATGTACCTAG
>JAGTQJ010000011.1:17783-18096 GCA_018396515.1 Candidatus Bathyarchaeota archaeon
GCCGGCCAGGCCCGAGACCCCGTGGATGTTGTGGCCGCACCCATGCCCGGGACCCCCCTCAACCAAGGGCTCCCTATAAGGGACCGGCCTCTGGCTCAGGCCGGGAAGGGCATCATACTCACCCATCACCCCTATCACCGGATGGCCCCCACCCCACTCAGCGACAAAGGCCGTAGGCATACCAGCCACACCCCTCACCACCCTGAACCCCCAACCCTCCAACTCATCAGCCAACAACCTAGAAGACTCAAACTCCACCAAACCAAGCTCAGCCAACTCCCAAACCCTATCACTCAACCCAACCAACCGGAAA
>JAGTQJ010000015.1 GCA_018396515.1 Candidatus Bathyarchaeota archaeon
TAAGAGCTGCTGAGGATTCTAGGTCGAATGCGAAGACATATGCTCCTCCAATGACGACGATGCTCCCTGGAGGCAATTTATCGATATATTTGTAGATCTCTATGGTGATTTCACTCATCTGGAATGGTGCGCCAATTGGGAAGAAGACTGGTATGAGATACAGGAGGAAGATGAATACCCAGATATATTGTGACTTTAACTCGGGGACCTTCATCTCTCCCACCTCAAGCCTCCGTCACTCTAAGGGCCCCCCTTTCAAGGCCGAAGAGGATGCGGAAGCCCAAGAATAATCCCCCAATTGCACCTGAAATCACTAGAGCTCGTTGTCCCGCCATGGCCGGATTATTTAATAGCCAGAATGAGATTTTATCAGCCTCTGGATAAATTCCTAGAAGCCACGGTGAATTTAATGTGGCAACTGAGGCTGCACAGATCGCGAAAAGGGCGGTTCTAAGATTTCTCATCCTGAAGACCCTATATGCACCAGAGACCATGAAAAATATAAGTTGTCCTAGTATGGCTATATGAAGAGTTATCTTAGTGCTTAGGAAAGCTGTCTGGTAAATATCCGAGTATATTCCTTTTGTGAGACCCATTATTATCCATACTATTATAACGATTAAGGCGTAGCACTGGTAAGGCCAGTAAGCTCCACGTCTCATAATGTTTGTGATGTACCTTGAGGATACTGTCAACAGGCCAACGAAAAGGGTGAAAGTGGATATCATCATATTCCATATAGATAGTTCATTAAAGATAGTGTCTACTTGTGGTGAGACTAGATACCAGCTCGCCAAAGCAGAGAGAAGTCCGACAATTATTATAAATCGAACCAAATATGTTCGAACATATATCAACGACTTGGACATTCTCTCACATCCCAAGCAGATCTAAGATATACTTTGATCCCAAAGCCATAGAGATCGCTCCTAATACCATTAATAGGACTGTTATGAGCTTTATCCAATCTTGGCCTACTATCGTACTTATAGCTAATTTATCCTTAGTAATACTTGCCGCCGCTGCGTAGATTTCCTCGCCAATCAAGATATAATCGCAAAACTGAGCTATCATGTCTAGACTACCGATAGTTCCTCCTATCTGTATCGCGCCTACTCGACTTCCAGTTTCCGCATCAACAATAACGTCAAAGAGGAAATATCCGAGATAGATGATCATTGCCGGCTTTTCCTCGAGGATATGTCCTGCAGCACCCACGGCGTAGGCGAATTGGTCCCACCCAAACCATCTCACATACTTACCAGGTGTGTAAAGTTCTGGCTTTCCCGCCGCGGTATAAGCGCTTCTTATTATGGCCTCAGCTGCGCTAACCACGGCGGAGTGGCTGGCACTTGTGACCGTTGGGACCCCTATCTCCGCTCCTCTCTGTGCTACCTCTCCTAGCACAGTTAAGCCGGCTAGAGTCTGCGGGTTCCCTAAGTCGCTTATGCCCGGCAGCATCATGACGGGTCGCCCCATTTCAGCCGCTCTACCGATGCCCTCGTATGCGGCCTCAAGCCCCTCAAGAGGTCTGATCTCCCATGTTTTTCCCCGCCTACCTAGATAATAGGAGAGATAGCATAGGATCCCTACTATGCACATAAAAGCGAGCTGAAATCCCCTACCTGAACGTATTATTTGCTCTACCGAGGAATAGAGTGGCGGCAACATTTTTCTAGAGGAAACATAAAGACCGGAAATATATTTAAAACTTTCCCTTGGCTTTTAAAACACAACCCTCTTACCCTTTAATGCACATCTTTTTCATTAAAGCTAGTTAGCCAATTATACAACATAACAACTCCTAAATAAATACTTCACTAAATAATTAATTTTGCTGAACATTGCACAAAATAATTATACGATTTTATATAATATCATTTTGTTTCTATGATAGTATAATTGAACGTTGCTGTTGTTGGGTCAAAGGGATTTAAATGACATTCCCAACTAAACCATTTTTTATTGCTCTTAGGAATAATTCCAATTGGGACATCATAAGTCATCCATAAAAAACCGTAGTAGCCTGAGCCAGTACCATAGTTCACTCTAAGACGCAGTGTTATATTCATATCTTTAGATTCATAATTATATATCCATCCTTCTATACGAATTGTGCCTCCGCTTTGAAAATTGGTTTTATCTTTAATGGTTTGGTATGTAAGATCAGCCCATATCTTAGGATTTGGATTTGAATAATTAATTATGAAAATGAGACCAATTGTAATCATAAACAAAAACATAATTATAATAATCTTATTTTTAACATTAAAAATCTGTTTACTTTCAAATACCAATTTACATTTCACCCCTCTCAAGAACCCTTCATATCTTTCCACGAAAGAATTTTAATACCACGATATAAGTTTATTGTATGGATCATTAGGCTCTATTGAAGCACGAGGCTTTATATGATAACTTTAATTTTAACATTTTATTTATCACCAGAATAAATTGAATATGGAAACGCACCTACTAAATAATACCAACTCATTAAAATTAAGGCTTAATTAATAAGCTAGAGAAATGTCTTTAAATCGAAAGATATAAAGATTATTTAAAAACTTTTAACTTTGAAATGATGGATGTGCTTTTGATTTCGCCTCCCTTTCGAGGACTTTTAAGGGAACCCGTGGGCCTCTACTACCTTGCAGGAGTTCTCAAAGCAGAGGGAATCTCAACAACTATAATGGACTTCAACATTCAGCAACCCATCATAAAAGATTTCCATAAATATCTCAGGAAGAATAGACCAAAGGTGATCGGGGTGACTTCTTACACCTTCAATTTCTCAGCCGCCGTCAAGATATTGGAGGAAGTGAGACGGTGCCTGCCAAGGTCGATCACGGTTCTGGGTGGTGTTCATGCCTCAGCTCTTCCAGGAGAGGTTTTGAGAAGGACTGATGCCCTAGATTATGTTGTTATTGGAGAGGGGGAGTGTACTTTTTTGGAGTTATGCAGGAGAGTTCTGAACGGTGAGGAGGTAAAGGATCTTCAGGGTATTTCTCTAAGGGATGGAGGGAAGATTATGATCAATCCTCTCAGCCACAGGTTTGTTGACCTTGATGAACTCCCTCTCCCAGATAGGAGGATGCTCCCCTTGGAAAAATATCCTGTGACCTCCGTCCAGACGTCTCGTGGTTGTCCATACAGCTGTATCTTCTGTAACATAAACCAGTTTTATGGGAGGAGGATCAGGCTTAGAGATCCAAAAAGGGTTGTTGATGAATGTTCGATTCTAGTTAACAAATATAATAAAGATAATATCTTCTTCTTTGGAGATGCCTTCACCATAAATTCGGATTGGGTAGAGGAGTTCTGTGATGAGATCATCCGAAGGGGTCTGAGGTTCATCTGGGGGTGTGAGACTAGGGTGGATAATGTTTCCCTTTCCCTCCTGAGGAAGATGAGTATGGCTGGATGCAGGGAGATCCAGTATGGGATTGATTATGGTGATGAGGGGGTTCTTAAGCTTCTGGGTAAGGATATCTCCGTAGCTGAGATTAGTGATGCCGTGAGGTGGGCTAAGGAGGCTGGGCTCTTCGTCGGGGGGTTCTTCATATTCAATGTTCCTGGAGAGAACGAGGAGACCATGGAGAGGACCTTCAACCTGATCCAGAAGGTTCCAGTGGACGCCATCGAGGTGAACCTCCTTACCCCCTATCCTGGAACACCGATATGGCACCGGCCGGGGGATTTCGGCATGAGGATAATAAACTTTGACTTCGACTATTACACTACAAAGAGGTATGTAATGGAGAACCTCAACTTTCCCAGAGACAGGTTTATCCCCGCCTTCAGGAGGCTTCTGAGAAGGCTGAATCTGGTTCCGGTTCCAGGATATCAGCCTGAGATATATGACTTCCTTGAGAGGCCTCCAAGAATAGAGGTTTGGAGAAGAAGGGGATTTTTAGGCCCTTTGAGGTCTCTATTCAAGGCCCTTTAGGCAGACTCCTCCTCCACTCGTCTATGAACATCTCGAGGATCTCCCTTTGGAATCTAGACCTCTCCTCCCCGCTCTCCATAACCTCTCTACTTTTCAGCTTCTCCCTCAACCTCCCGTAGAATTCATCTCTACGGGTCTCTCTTAGTATAATAGGCTGAAGGTCTAGGAGACTTGAGAATAGATCCATGAATCTCAGGGATGCATAGCTCCTCTCCTCCGAGAACTCTATGGCATAGTTGATTGTGCGGAGGAGAATGTCGAAGAACCTTTCTTCAAGCTCCTCAGCCAACTTCACCCCCCCAGCCTCTCCCACCTGTTACCAAAGGAGTTGATATACACAACCTCTGAGAGGGGCTTCCTAGGTGGAGGCCTCGGAGTCCCATCTGGGTAGCCTAGAGAGATCAGAAGTATCGGCTCCCAATCCTCGGGGGCGTTCAGGATCTTCTTGATGGCATCCCGGTTGAACGATGCTATTGCGCAGCTGCCTATACCAAGGGAGTGGGCTGCGAGTAGGATATTCTCTGCGGCGAAACCCGCGTCTAGAAGCTCTATATAGCCTAACCTTCCTTGGGCTCCAATAACTATAGCCGAATAGGCGTCTCCATAGAACCCTGGGGAGCAGTTCTTCACCATCCTAAGGACCTGTGGGTCCTTCACATAGACATAGGTTAGGGGCTGCCTGTTACCCCCTGAGGGGGCCCACCTCGCCGCATCCAAGATCTTTATTATATCATCATCAGGTATCTCCCCAGCCTTGTATCTCCTGATGCTCCTCCTCGTTCTAATCGCATCCATAACATCCATATCGATTCTACTATATGAAAATTTTAGGTATAATAAATTTTTCTAGTTACTCATCAATTGAAAAATAAAATGGAGAAGAAAAATGGGAGATATGATTGGCTAAAGGTACCTCTTCTTCTCAGGGGGTTGGGGGAAGGCGAGCTTACTATGGGTTAATCTAAGGGAGACCAATATCTCAGCGAACTTGATCGCGGAGGGGAGGGGGTCTACTACGGGGACTTTCAACTCCTTGGAGAGCCTCTCGGCCATCCCCGTCATACCAGTGCAGCCGAGGATTAACACCTCTGCTCCATCCTCCTCCAGCGCCTTCCTCCCCTCCTCTAGGAGGGCCCTCTCGGTCTTCTCCTCCATCCTGTGGAGCTCTAGGACTGGTATCTCCACCGCTCTGACCGATGCCAACTTTTCAGACAATCCATATATCCTTGCATTCTCCTCTATCATCCCAATCACATTCCTCAGAACAGTTATCACGGAGAACCTATTGCAGAGGGATGCTGCTAGGAGTAGAGAGGCTTCACATGGTCCAACCACTGGGATTCCCACAACCTCTCTGCAAGCCCTTACCCCGGGGTCTCCGAAGCAGTTTATAACGCAAGCGTCGACCCCCTCCCTCTCGGCCTCCATAACCCTCCTCACTATCTCTGGGATCGCCAGGATCTCGTCATATCTTGACTCTATCGATGCGGGCCCCTTCTCGATCGCTGCCGTGTCTAACTCGGTTCCAGGACACAGATTGGAGATCTTCTTTATCCTCTCGATGTAATCTTTTCTTCTCCTCTCAAGCTCCTCTATTGAAACCCCTTCAGGCCTCGAGACTATAGCACTAATAATTCTGATCCTCAAAGCTCTCTCATAAAAGTCAATTTCAAAGCTAAAATATTTTCCTAAGGCCAAGGACGCGGCAGCTCACATCACGCCCCTCGGAAGGGTTGTGGAAGATGCTAAATTAGGCTGGGATCCTTCTCCACCCGATTCAGGCCCTACCATTATGAATGTGAGGTCTGATCAAGGATCGGCGTTTATTTTTTTATAACCACGTAGGTTGGGTGTACTTGAATCGGTTGATTAAATGGCCATTCTAGATTAAAATAGTAAAAATTTAAGGTTTATTTTTTAAATGAAGGAATTTTTTTGGTTTATCCTACTTGAGTCTAAAGATTTATTTTTTCATGAACGAAAATTTTAAATATCTTAATCTTCGAAGCTTCAATCGAAGAAAAATCTGCTTTAAGAGATGTTTGGCCAGAAGGGGGAGTATCTGAGAGTAAATGCCGAATATTATGACTTTCAAATTGAAATAGAGCTTGATAATAAAAAATATAGGATAATTTTCCCTGAAAATGTCTGGAAATCTTTAGAGGAGCCTTTTAAGAGGATTATTCTGGACCATGTCGCCTTTATGTCAACCAACTACCTTCCCCTTTTGATGGATAGGAGGGGGGTCATCTACAACACTAGGCCTCCCATGTTCGACTGCTTCTCATTCAAGAGCATGATCTATGACCTCCCCTCCAGCGCTGTGCTAGATGGTAAGAGCACTGTGGAGTATCTTCGCCGGTACTTTAACCTAGACTTCGTCTTCAGCTCCGAGGAGCCCGTTGTATGGAGCAGGGGTTTCACTCCTGAGAGGAGGGCGGTCATCTCCTTCACCTCCGGTAAGGACAGCCTCCTCACCCTTGCGGTGTGTATGGAGCTTGGCCTGGAGCCCATCCTCGTGAATGTGGTAGAGCCCTCCAACACCTATGAGCACCGGCATAAGCTCGGCATCCTCCAGGGCCTCAACGAGGAGTTTGGGGTTCAATACTACGTCGTCCCTCATGAGGTTGGCCTTCTACACGATCCGAAGCATCTGGGGTATGAGGAGTCCTCCCTTGGCTGGGGGAACCAGCTATTCTACTATATGTTCATCCACCTCCCCTTCATCCTCCACCACAGGGCCAGATACCTCTTCTACGGCAACGAGTACAGCTGCGACAGGGAGATGGTCGACCCTGAGGGGTTCAGGGCCAACTTCTGCTATGACCAGAGCAGCCAATGGACCATCCAGATGGACACGGCCCTCAGAATACTGACACAGAACTCATCGAGGGTTGGGAGCCTGGTGGGGCCCCTGAACGAGATAGCGATCATAAAGCTCCTCCACCGGGCCTATCCGGAGATTGGTAAATATCAGATGTCCTGCTTCTGCGATGAGCCTGTGGCGAGGGACCATAGGTGGTGCTGCAACTGCTCCAAGTGCGCGAGGAACTACGCCTTCCTAAAAGCAGTTGGCGTTGAGCCTAAGGAGGTGGGGTTCTGGAGGGACCTCTTCACGACCGAGAGCATGAAGCTCTTCTCAGTCTTCGAGGGGGATGAGACCTACGGGTTTGATAGGAGCGGCCTTGGCAGGGAGGAGCAGGAGTTCGCACTATACTTGGCATATATGAACTCGCCGGAAAACGAATTCCTGAAGGAGTTCAGTAAGAGGTCTAAGTACATCCAGTATGGGGACTGCGAAGGGGATGACCTGGAGCCTTTAAAGAAAGATTATGAGCACTACTTCGGGGTCCATGAGTACCCCGCCATCCCAAAGGAGCTGAGAGAGGATGTCTACAGGCTTTACAGGAGCCTCCTGAACACCTTGAAGGAGTGAGGGCTGACAGCGCTCCTATATGGGGCGAGTTCAATGGGATTGAAATTTCCTACACATATAAACGCGTTAGATGATTTATAATTCCAGTAGAATTGAAGCCCATCCTCACAGGGACCTCAAACGAGAGGGTAATTTAAAGCAATTATTTTTTGGGATTCATCTTGAATTTTTAATTCCTTGAATTAACAATTTAAGTTCTTCTCCATCTTTTTGATTAATCGTATATTCCAAAGCCTTACTATATAGTTCTATTATCAAGCTCTCTCTATCTAACTTAACATCCTCCTTTTCATATATATAACCTAAATCAGTCAAATTTTCAGCCATTTTTTCAGCTATTTTTTCAACCTCCACCCTAGACAAGAGTTCTTCTTTATATTCAGCCCCCTTCAAATATTTGATGAGGGCTAAGACTCCCCTAACACGTTCTATGTGGATCTGGAGCAGCCTCTTTCTATATTTTTCGGGGATAGATCTATAATCCTCTATGAATAGGCGGGCCGTTGGCTCGTAGAACTTCTCCTGTATGCCGTGCTCCTCTATCTCGGTTCTCTGTATCCTTATCAGGCCGAGCCTTGAGAGGAGGTTTAGGTGGTATGCTATGGCGGAGGGGCTTGTATCCAGCTCCTCGGCCAGCTGGCTCTGGGTGAGGGGCTTGTCCACCAGCTTCCTAAGGATCTCCCTCCTCAGGGGGTCGGCGAGGGCCTTTATCTGTTTGGGGCTGTTTAGGATCTTCACCGCCTGGGTCTTCAACATCCATCTAGTCTCCCTAAACACCTTTAAACCCTTTATCGAATGAGCGCGGAGTAAATACTTAAATGTTTTGAAACGAAACAAATATTAGTTACGATACAAGGTTTCAGTCATCGAGGTTGAGAGGAATGGGCGTAAGGGTTGCAATAGCCGGGGTGGGAAACTGCGCCTCGGCCCTCGTCCAGGGGGTCGAGTACTACAGGAGGACCAAGGAGGATGTTCCGGGACTAATGCACGCCTATTTCGGGAAGTACCATATAAGCGACATAGAGTTCGTCGCCGCCTTCGACGTGAATAAAAGGAAGATAGGGAAGGACCTTAGCGAGGCTATCTTCGAGGAGCCAAACTGTTGTATGAGGTTCGCAGAGGTTCCAAGGCTTGGAGTTGAGGTCCAACCCGGACCGATACTGGACGGTGTAGCCCCCCACATGAGGAACTCTTTCCACGTCTACGAGGAGGCCGTCGATGTAGATGTTGCCGGGATCCTAAAGGAGGCTGGGGCGGATATGCTGGTGAACTTCCTTCCCGTGGGCAGCTATCAGGCGACGAGGTTCTACGCTGAGGAGTGCCTTAAAGCCGGATGTGCCTTCGTGAACTGCATCCCCGAGTTCATAGCCAGCGACTCAGCTTGGGCCCAGAGGTTCGAGGAGAGGGGCCTCCCCATAGCTGGGGATGATATTAAGAGCCAGGTTGGGGCCACCATCATACACAGGGCCCTGATCGACCTCCTAGTCTCAAGGGGGGTTAAGATCGAGAGGACATATCAACTGAACGTGGGGGGAAACACCGACTTCGAGAACATGCAATACTTAGAGAGGCTTAAGACCAAGAAGGAGAGCAAGACCGGGGCGGTGGAGAGCCTCATACCCTACAGGGCGGATGTCTGGGCCGGCCCAAGCGGGTACATAGGCTTCCTAGAGGACAACAAAGTCTGCTATATCCGAATAGAGGGGAGGAAGTTTGGCGACACCCCGGTGGAGATAGACCTCAGGCTCTCCGTTCAGGACTCCCCTAACAGCGCGGGCATCCTAATCGACGTGCTCAGGGCGACCAAGATAGCCCTAGACAGGGGGGTTTCAGGGCCCCTGACGAGCATCTCAGCCTACGCCTTCAAGCACCCACCGATACAGGCCCCCGACCATATAGCGAGGGGCTGGGTGGAGGAGTTCATAGCGGGCAAGAGAGTTAGGTGAGAGGCTAAGAAGGGGCTCGGAATTGGTGGATGGGTTTGAAGGCGGTTATTCTAGCAGCGGGGAGGGGTGAGAGGCTCTCACCCAAAACAGACGAGGTTCCCAAGCCCCTCCTCCCCCTGGGAGGAAAGCCCCTCACCATGCATCTCCTATTGAGGCTCGCGGAGGCTGGGGTGAAGGAGTTCATCATCGTAGTCGGATACTTGGGAGAGGTCGTCAGGAGGGGATTATCAAGCGTGAAGGATCTGGGAATAGATGTGAGATGGGTTGTCAACCCAAACTATTTATTGGGAAATGCGTATTCCTTATTGTGCGCTGAAAGATCTCTTTTAAAAGATTATTTTTTCCTCCTTTCAATGTCAGATCATTTATTTGAAGGCTTCATTATAAACAATATTTTGAACGAGTTTGATGGTGAGCCCTTAATCAGCGTTGATAGGGATCCCAGATACCTCCTCGACGTCAGAGAGGCTACAAAGGTGAAGATCTGCGAAAGAGGGTATGTGAGGGATATTGGGAAGGAGATATCCGACTGGGATGCCGTGGACATGGGCCTTTTCATCCTAGACAAGAGCATATTCAGGGTTATAAGGGAGTTCAAGGGGAAGCCTGCCCCCCTCAGCCGCTGCATGAAGAGGTGGATAGACGAAACCGGGTTGAGGGCCTGCGAATCCACGGGGAGGCTCTGGCTCGATGTAGACACCCCTGAAGACCTCGAGCGTGCGGAGATGATGATGGAGAGTTGGACATAGATAAGAAGCTCGAGAAGGAAAAGGGGGCCTCAGACCTCCTAGCCCATTATGTCCACAGGCCCATTGAGAACATGATAGTTAAGCGCCTCGTCCACACGGGGGTAACGCCGAATCAGTTGACCATCCTTACCAACATCGTTGCCTATTCCGCCACCGCCCTCTTCTACCTGGGACACCTCCTACCAGCCTCCGCCTTGACCTTCCTCGTCGGATTGATGGACGGGCTGGATGGGAAATTGGCGAGGGCCAAGGACATGGTGACAAGGCTGGGGAAGATGGAGCACGCCTTCGACCTCCTCTTCGAGTTCTCATGGATCGCAGCCCTCTCGATCCACCTGAGCCAGCCCTCAGGAAGCACCATCCCCTTGGTCTTGGCCATCCTCTCCATCACCCTCATAGCCTTCTATAGATACTGCTACGACACCTTCGGAAGGGTGATGAACAAGAGCCTGGACGTCTACGGCCCCTTCGAGAGGATCTTCAGAAGGGTCGCTGGGAGGAGAAACCTATACAACATCCATATATTGGTCGCCATACTCGCGGGGAACCCCATCTACGCCCTCTACTCCATCACCATCCACGCATCACTCACCGCCATCATATATACCTGGAGAACGGCCATCCACCTCCACGCCGCTGACAGGGCCCCGCGGGGAACCTTCCCTGGAGGGGATGGCTCGATGATGTAGATAGATGAAGTGGCGTGGTTGAAATGGCCTTTGAGCTACTGGAACTCCTCAAGGGCCTCCACCTAGAGACACCCCACTTAGCTCTGAGCCTGACCCTGACGGCTGCCACAGCTGTTGGTTATAGGATACTGAGCCGCTCCATCTCTAGTGCAGGAAGGAGGTTGGAGCTCGCCGGGATGATAGCCAACCTCTGGACTCGACGAGGATGTGAATGTCGATGGAATCCTCAAAGCTTGGAGTTATGAGGTGAAGATAAATGGTTAGAGTTGCCCTCCTCTCGAGCTGGAATGCCCTCTGCGGGGTCTCCATCCACGCCGAACTCGTAGGGAGAGCCCTCCTCAGAATGGGCCACAACCTCCTCGTCTACGCCCCAAGGGAGTATGAGGATGGCGTCACGCATCTATACCACGCCATGGATGAAGACTTCGTGGTCAGGAGCTACTCATTCCTGAGATACGGCGACCGGTATACCGACGAGAAACTCATCGACTCTCTATATTTCGACCCGAAGCCCTTGCTGGAGGGGGTCTTCGACCTCCTGATTGTGGAGAAGCCCACCTCTATCCCTCTCGGCCCCCTCTCAAGAGCCCTTCCTAGGTTGAGGGGCAGGGCGAGGGTGATGGCGGTCCTCCATGAAGGGAGGATGCCTGAGAACCCCTACTTCAAACACCTCCAATGGGATAGCGTCGTCGTCTTCGACGAGAGGTTCAAGCACCTCTTCTCCCCCATCTACGGCCAAGATCTCCACATAGTCCCCTTCCCATGCCACCCCCTCGATTCCCGAGACGGGCACGAGGCGAGAAGAGGTCTCGGCCTCGGTGATGAAGCTCACATCGTCTTCAGCTTCGGGAGGAAGCCCCACCGAGCCGAACTCCTCCTAGACTCCATCGAAGGGTTAAGGGAGGATTACCCCAACCTTCTCCTCCTATTTCTAACGGGTGATCTGGGTACCTACAGGGCGATGCAGTCGATGAGGCAAAGGTACGAGTTTCTCGAGGTGAGGTTCGGTAGGCCCCCAACCCACGAGCTCTACGACTACCTAAGGGCAGCCGACGCCATTGTATTAGAGAGGGGCCCACCACCCCAAGGATACCTAGCTGTCTCTAGCTCTGTCCACCTCTGCCTTGGGGCCCTAACCCCCATAATCTGCTCAGACGTCCCCTACTTCGACACCTTCGATGGAGAGGTTATGAGATACAGAGATGCGAGGATGCTGATGGAGAGCCTGAGAAGGGCCCTCGAAGGAAAAGCGCACGACGTTCTGGAGAGGGCTAGGAGTTTCGTCGAAGAACGCTCCTCAGACATCATAGCGGAGAGGCTTCTGAATATTGGCCTATCTTAGAATTCACAGGTGGTCTTGAAGGATGAAGGTTGTGAAAGGTAGCATCCAATCACTTAAAGCTTCAAGCCCACGCGCATCAGAATTTGATAGCTGGCTTTTCTCCCTCCTCTATAGAACGTCTCCTCTAACGCCTCTCTGTATACATAATACAGATAGCCAAAAACTAAGAGAGATTAATCGATCTAAATATTCCTTGGACTCATTAAAGGTCAGTTGGTCCCCAGCTAGGGCTAGCAACACCGCTATGGTACCTATAGGCCTAACCCCGAATATTTGAGCCGTCGCGGGCCTTCTCTCTCATCGATGATAAGCTCTGGCAAGGAGGCTGGCTCCCTCCATCTCCTCCCCAGAGACCTTCAACCATCCGCCTCTAACGGCTTCGCTGATCAAGATAGAATCGGCTGAGCGCTCATTTGTTCTCGCTTCAAAGTATACCCTCCATGGAACAACGACCTCTCCGAAGAGGGTCTTTAGGAGACTCAGCCTACCGATCCTAGCTAACCAAATTAAAGGGTTGCTATTCCTCACCCATGGTTTTACGCCTGACATCTATATGCCACGTCTAAGATCATCTAAATGTATATGGTACAGGTATCTGCTTCATCTTCGCCAGCTCCACATCTCTCGAAGCGAGGTACCCGCCATCTCCGCAGCCCTCCAAGGGTTTACCGATCCATCAGGGTAGGCCTCTAGGGCTCTCTATCCTCTTCTGTCAGAGCGCAAAATCTAATAATCGCCTTATCAACTCGGAGCGGTCGACCTTCCCCTTTCCGCTAACTCTCAATCTCATTGAGCATCTCTCTTATATAAACTGAGACTTATTCATTTATTATGTTTGAATATTTATGATTCCATAATTTGATAAGAGAAACATTATATATAGAAGAAGCAGTAAACTTCCCTCTTTTAATCCTAGCTTTTCACTTGATAGGAAATACCAGAGGAACATATTCACCATCACTGAGAATATTGCCGTATTTGAGTAGGCGGTCATATTGACCTGGAAGGGTGATGTGACCAGTGTCGCACCCAGGATACATGTGAGGTTTATGAATCCACTACCTATAATGTTTCCGAAGGCGAGCTCGAGGTGGCCCCTTCTAGTGGCCTGGATGCTCGTGGCCAGCTCGGGGAGGCTCGTGCCTATGGCAACTATTGTTGCCCCTATGAGGAGACTTGGAACACCAAGAGCAGAGGCAATATAGGATGCCGATTCTACTATGAAGTAGGAGCTTCCTATAACTCCCCCAATGCCAACTAGAACACAAATACAATTCCATAACACCCTCCTATTAGTTTTACCTTTAGCTCCTTCTCCGTCTTCTCTCTTAATCTCAGTTTCAATATTGTTTTTATTTTCTACAAGAGTTTCAGATATAACCTCTTCTTTTATGATTCTCGCTTTTGATAGTTGGTACATGTAGATGAAGAATAAAGCGAGAAGAATTATCCCTACCAACTTGCTTGCATAGCCGATATATATCAGAAAAAGCGGTATAAGGGAGGCGGCGAACAGACCGAAGTAGAGGGTTTCCACCTCCCTTGTGCCTCCTAGCTCCTCCTTTGTTATACATGGAGTGAAATCCAACCTGCAATCCTTTCTTAAAAAGGCTATGATTATGCACACTCCAAGTATAAAAGCCACATTACATATGTTGGAGCCAAGGACATTGCCAAACGCTATTCCTATCCTTCCAACTCCAAGGGCTGCGAAAATTGATACAAGTAACTCAGGGAGAGATGTGGAAAATGATACTAGGACGAAGCCGATTGTCGTCTTCCCCATGCCAGTGGCATCCGCAACCTTCACAGTATTCTCGATGGCTAGGTAGCTAGACCTATCCAAAACTATCAGAGATATCACGAGGACTAGAGAGTTGACTAAGATCCCTTCGAACAACACTCGAACTCCAAACCAGAATTTCAGGAGTTTATAAAGATTTCTCAGGCGGAGGCACAAATTGGATGTAAAGAATAAACCATCTACAAATCCAACAACCCGATGAACGATTATTTCTGGATTAAATTGGCGCTTCATTTTCTTCTTTTTGATCTGAAACGAGTCTCCTCGGAGTTCTGAGTCGTAGGTAAGCTTTATGTTATCTTACCTACCTTCTACGAGGCTCGTATATGGCTAGTTTATCGAGAGACTCGGATGCTATTTTTATATAAGGGGTTTTATGCTTCCAGATTATAAAATGTATATTCAACTGAATCGTCTTCGATGTCATGCCCACATATCTGGGGGGTAGTTGATGAGAGTCCTAGCGCCCAGGTTCAGGTGGATTCTTGTTCTTGAAGCGCTCTTAGCGGGGATATACACCTCTTTAACAAGGGGCCTATTCGTGGTCTATCTGGTCTCTGTGGGATATGCTGTCGAAGGCATCTCCCTCGTGGTCATGGCCTCCTCCGCCTCCTCAACCCTACTGGGGGTATTTCTCTACAGGAGACCAACATTCATCATGAGGAGATCTAAGATTAAACTGATCCTTTTTCATGCATTTGAGAGGATTACCTGGATTTTGATCTCCCTTGTGAATCATACTCTGTTCATCTCTATTCTCTACTCTGCTTATATGATCTCCTCTTCCCTCATAAGCATCCTGATAGCCTTCACGATATATGGCTCTCTCGATGAGGAGGGGATACGAGATGTTACTGGGAAGAGGTCTGCCGCCAGCGGGGTCTCAAGCGTCTTAGGATACGCCTTGGGGGCCCTCCTGCTGGCCCTCCTCCCCGCCGATGAGAAATTCTCTTACATATTTCCCCTAGGGTCTCTTATCGGACTGGTCTCAACCCTCCTTATCTCGCTCCTAGACCTCTCCCACCTCGAGGAGATGAGCATCCCAGTAGGGGTCGAGCAGCCCGAGAGAATATTCTCAACCTCCTCCTTCTTCATGATCTTCCTGGCCTCGGGGAACTTCGGGGGAATCATCTGGACACCTTACGTGATGAACCGTCTCGGAGGGCCCGCCTTCATACCCGCTTTGATGAGCCTCTTCGGCTCCATTTCCAGCATCACCGCATCCCTCTTCTGGAAGGCTAGATCCTTCACAATCCTCAGGGTGGGCCTTCTTCTCAACGCCCTAGGACCCCTTGTAATCTGGATGACCCCTCACCCAGCCCTCCACATCCTGATAAACATATATACCTCTTTCACCTACACCGCTGGGAACTTCATAGGCTCCTTCCTCTTCGCCAGGTACAAGGAATGGTTCGGGGCTGTCAAGTCTAGCGTGTTGTTGGGGTTGATAGGGAGCATCGCCCAGCTGGTGGCTTCACCCCTCGGGATGCTCATCGGTGAGAACTACCTCCAAGGCTTCACGGTCATGTTCGCGCTTAAGGCATTGGCTAACCTCCTCGCCTTTCTCACCATACCAGAGGTCGCCATCGTCCCCGAGGAGGTTGCCAGGACATACTCCCGCATCCTCTACAGCAGCAGTCTCACAGGCTACCAGTTCGCCTTCGAGGTCTCAAAGGAGACGATACTGGTCACCCTTAAACTAATAACGTTCTCAATGGTCATAATCGCATTGTACATCATATATAGAGTGTTATGGATTCTGATGACCTAAGAGAATTTTTATGAGTCGCATCCATCTAGGGAAAGGGGAATGAGCATTGACCGCCCAAGAACTGTTCAGGATTCTCGGCGAAGTCCTCTTCCAGATAGCGAACGAGGTCGTCAGGCTGCTCCCGAGATTGCTTGCGGCCCTGGTGATAATAGCCCTAACCCTAATGGGGATCAGGATCGTGAACCTCTCATTCAGGAAGCTCCTCGCCCTCGCAAGGCTGGATGAGATGTTCAAACAACTATCTGGCTTCTCCCTCCCCTTCTCAATAGACAGCCTGATAATCTTCCTAGCTGATCTGGGTATATCTCTCATCTCCCTCTATGCAATGGTAGGCCTTTTTCTACCGTCCCAACACCTACATCTGATGAATGAGGGATTGGCCTATGGGGCGCGGGTCCTCAGCGTCATACTCCTCGCCGTGATCCTTCTAGCTATATTCAACTCTATAGTTGGAAGGATCAGGGTCGAGGCTCGGCTAAGGAGCTACGCCATGTTTATAGTCCTCCTTCTTGTGACTGCGATGCTGGTAGACATAACAGCCCTGAGCGAACAGGTGAAGAACGAACTCATAGGAGGCCTCTCCCTCGGCGTAGGGATCTCCATCGGCGTCTTCGCCATATGGTTCTTCTTCCACGAGTACTTCGACGAGCTCATCAGGAGAAGGTAGGCCCCTTCTAGAGGCGGGAAAGAGTAGGGCCTTCAATCCCCCGAGTTAGCTGTGGAGACTCGAAAGGTAACCCCCACTTGACATGGCCCAATATTAGGTGGAGACAATAGCAGACAGCATCCAATGGCCATGGTCTTCACGAGATAGAAAGATGAAGTCCTACTAGCACACCTCATGATAAAAACATGTCTGAGCCCTCTAAATGAACTGAAGATACGACGGAAGGAAAGAGCGCTATAATCACCGTAAGAACACAAGACCCTTAAAAGTCTCTAGAAAATCCCTTTAACTTATTTATAGACTTTTATTGGGAAGTTTCACAACTCGACCCACATCATTTATATATTCTATCACCTTTTTCAACTCCTCTCAAGCATTTCAAAATCTATTATTCCATCATAAAAGTTCATTTCGTGCAGATATCTCCCTCTTGCACCATATCTATACCTTAACCCTAGCTTTTCAACCTCATAAGAACGGTGACCATTCAGCTACTAGCTCTTCAGCCCTCCTCCTTTTCTGATGATATGCATAGTCCTGCTAGGGAGATGATCGAAGTATGACCGGTAGAAGGAGTGAAACCTTGGGTGAACAAAACTTTTATTAGTTGGTCCTGAAATTCGTTGAGGGTAATTTATGCAACTCATTGGAATCTTGGAGCGTTTCTGGCTCTCCATCGTTGAAGCAACGCCTAGGATAGTTGGGGCCCTCATAGTCCTCGGGGTGGGTTGGGGGTTCGGCCGCCTACTGGGGAAGGGGGTTTCTAGCCTCATAAGGAGGATGAGGATCGAGGAGTCTTTCAGGAAGACCCTCCTCGGGAGGGCATTGGACCGCTCTGGCGTCTCTCTGGGACTTTTCCTGGACCTCGCGGTGAGGTG
>JAGTQJ010000013.1:0-4772 GCA_018396515.1 Candidatus Bathyarchaeota archaeon
GGGAGATAGTCATAATGGATATGGAGGCTGGGCTTGAGCACCTTGGGAGGGGGACGACGCGGAGGATGGACTCCATGCTCGTCGTAGTCGAGCCTGGGATGAAGTCCATAGAGACCCTCAGAAGGATAAGGAGGCTGGCCTCCGAGTTGGAGATAAGGGAGGTTCTGGCGGTGGGGAACAAGATCAGAAACGAAGATGAGAGGAGGTTCATCGAGGAGAGCGTGAGGGAGGCAGATATACCAGTAGCCGCCTACATACCCTACGACCCAATGGTCGTTGAGGCGGATCTCCAAGGTAGATCACCATTAGACATAGATGACAGGTCCCCAGCGATAGCGTCGATCTCAAACCTCAAGGAGTATCTAAAAGAGCGCTACAAATTCTGAATATAATTTGTTTAATAGGAATTTATTATTCTATCTCCTCCACTCTCCTGACCTAGTTCAATCCAGTCCTGAGAGGGCCAACCCAAGAGAAAAGTTTTATTTATTTATAATAACATTCTATATATTGGGTAAGGAAAATATGTCTGTACTACAGTCTGGCAGGGTCTCTGGTCTCCTAACCCTCATCTACATCATAGCCATGGTGATATACTTCACTTACAGGGCCGCCAGAGGAAAGGTTCCGAGGCTTAGGAGGATACCGGGGCTGGATGCGATCGATGAGGCCATAGGTAGGGCTGCCGAGATGGGGAGGCCCCTATTCATCTCCCACGGGATAGCGAACATGACGGATGCAACCTACGGCCCTCAGACCATCGCTGGCCTCGGTGTCCTGAGCTACGTAGCTGAGAAGTGCTCGGAGCTTGGGGCGAGGCTTTATGTCCCAGTCAGGCAGCTGGTCATATGGCCCATAGCAGTCGAGCTCTGTGAGACGGGGTATAAGAAGGCCGGCCGCCCAGAGGACTTCAACCCAACGGAACAGGTGAGATACCTCTCCTCCGACCAGTTCGGATTCTCCTCCAACTATATGGGCTGGATGTGGAGGGAGAGGGCTGCTGCCAATATCATGATAGGTGCCTACTGGGCCGAGTCCCTTCAGCTCGCCGAGACCGGGGCTAGAATAGGTACGATCCAGGTGGGGGGAACCGCCAATATCCACCAGATCCCCTTCTTCGTGGCAGCCTGTGACTATGCCCTTATAGGGGAGGAGATCTTCTGCGCTGGGGCCTACCTCTCAAAGGATGCTGAGATGATCGGAAGCCTAGCAGGCCAAGACATGGGCAAGCTACTGGGCATCGTACTCATCCTCCTAGGGGTCATATTCGTCACGGCGGGCTCGGACATCTTAACAAAGATATTAAGCTGGTGATCGAGATGGCGTGGTATAAGAGAGTTGAGATCCCGATAATCCTGACTGTTATCTTCTGCCTCTTCCAGCTGGTACCATACTTCTTTGTCGTTCCAGCATGGGAGTCGGCGGCGAAGGACTTCGTTGATTGGGATGCCGTCATGGAGACCTTCGCTCTCTTCATAGGCTTCACCACCCTCCTAATACTGCATGTGCGCATAATATCCCAGAGGAGGAGGGGATGGTACTGGAGTGCATGGATCCTGATAACCATGATCGGGTATACCTTGGTTGGGATACCCATCCCAGCATTGGGCCTGGGAAAGGGAACAAAACTATTTGAGGCAATCAGGCTCTACGTGTTGACCCCTCTGAGCGGGGCGATGTATGCATCCTTAGGGTTCTGGATAGCCTCAGCCGCCTATAGGGCCTTCAGGGCTAGAACACTTGAGGCCGGCGTGCTGCTCCTCTCAGGAACCCTAGTGATGCTCGCTAATGCACCGATCGGGACGGCGATATGGCCAGGCTTCACGCCGATTAGGAAATGGATCTTCGATGTTCCGAACATGTCGACGATGAGGGCCATCGTCATTGGAGCAGCCCTTGGAGCCCTAGCCTTAGGGGCTAGAACACTCATCGGAAGGGAGAGGGGATACTTAAGGGGAGGTTGAGTAGACATGCAGGCTGGAGCTGAGAAGAAGGGTGTGTGGGAGAGGCTTCAGGAGGTGGACTCCCGGATCATATACCTCCTCCTATGGATAGTCATCCTGTGGCCTCTGATCAGCCCGATAGGCCTGCCCATATCGATCTCGGCCGGAACAAGGGAGTACTTCAAAATGATAGACGACCTCAAGCCTGGCAGCAGGGTCGTTCTAAGCTATGACCTCAGCTTCGCAGGGTTACCCGAGCTCGGCCCCATGACCCTCGCGACACTGCACCACCTACTCACTAAAGATGTTAAGATTTACATCTGCTCCTTCTGGGAGGCTGGTTCAGACATAGCAGCCGATGATATTAAGGCCCTTAACCCTGAGAAGAATTATGGCAAGGTCTACGGGAGAGACTACATCCACATGGGCTATAACCCGATGAGGGAGGTGGGGATGGCCCAATTCGCATCCGATGTCTACAAGGCCTTCCCAACGGATTACATAAACAAGAAACCCTTAGAGACATATGAGATCATGAAGGGAGTTAGTGGAGCCAAGGATTTCGACCTCCTTATAAGTATTCAAAGTGGAACTCCTGGAAACCCCGAGTGGGTGAGGCAGTGGATCGCCCCCTTCGGCATACCCTACATCCTCGGAGCCCTTGGAGTATCCGTCCCAGAGGTGGCCCCATACTATAATGCCGGCCAGGTGAAGGCTTTCATAGCCGGCCTGAGGAGTGCCGCAGAGTATGAGCTTCTTGTGGGCAGGAGAGGCGTTGCCCTAGCCCAGCAAGATCCCCTCTCCACAACCCACATCCTCGTCATCCTCTTCGTGGTTATAGGTAACCTAGGCTACTTCTTCACTCGAGCTAAGGGTAAAAGGTAGGTGGATTTATGGTCACGGATTGGATCGCCAGCGTGATAACGGCCTTAGGCCCTTGGTTCACAGCCTTCTTCCTCCTCTGCATATTCAGCTTCACATACAAGGAGAACCCGTGGTTCAGGTTCGCTGAGGCCACCTACCTCGGTGTCGCAACCGCTTACACGATAGGGTTCAACCTCGACTGGCTTCTCAGCCAGTGGAGGACAGTCTGGTCCCTTACCTCAACCAAGATCATGCTGTTCTCACTGGCCCTGCTCGTTGGATTGTTATGGTACTTTAGGTTCTCAAAGAAGTACTTCTGGCTCTACAGGATCCCCTTATCCATCGCAGTCGGCACATATATAGGTCTATCTCTGAGGACCATGGTCTTCGCTCAGTTCCTCCATCAGATAAGAGCCACATTCATACCCCTAGTCGCGAAGACCCCTCTTGACACATTCAACAACATCCTGATCGTAATAATGGTCCTCACAGTTCTCCTGTACTTCTACTTCACACTGGAGCATAGGGGGCCCCTCAAGTACACCTCTATATTTGCCCGTTACACCATGATGGCAGGCTTTGGCGCGGCTTATGGGGATACTGTCATGACAAGGATGGCCCTCCTGATAGGTCAGGCCCGAAACCTCCTCAGCCATCCCCCATCCTTCGCCTCCATAGCCATAGTGATCCTTACAACTCTTCTAGTGAGTGACTACCTAAGGGTGAGGAGGGAGGCCAGGGAGCCTATAAAGGGAGGTCCTTAACTATTTTCCCCTTTTTTCCTCTTTTAATCTCTAGAGGGATGTATCTTGGGCTTTGGGGAAGGGATCGATTTTACCGATCTAGTTATGGGCTCCTTTATAGCCTCGATCTTCGTCTGGGCCTGGTTGTGGTTATCGAATGTTCTGAGGTTTTATGACGCGCCTTTTCACATCCAGATCATCTTATCCTTCATACAGTATGGCTTCTTCTTTCTAGGAGGTTTCACATCCTCCAAGATCATCTCTTTGAAGACTGGATGCCGTGAGGTGAAAGAAGGGTTGAAGATAGGCTTAGGGGGCTGGATCATCTCAACCACCCTCTTCTTACCCTGGTCGGAGAATCCAACAATAGGGTCTATTATTATGATCTTAATAATGTTTTTAATGGGGAGCTATCTGGGGTTCAAAACATTATTAAAGAAATAAAAACCCAAAATTAAGATCAAGAATGAAAGAGCAGGCTTTTGAATCAAGAAAAAGATTGTTCTAAAAATATTGATCACTCATGCTTAGATAATTAATGCCTCAATTTTCTTAGTATATGTTAAATCCAGGAATCTATCCACTTAACTGGTGTCATGGGGCCCCCAAGCAGCTCGACTCAACCCATTAGAGACGAGGAAGTGGTGAAACCTCAACTCGGCGGAGAACGGATTATCTTGAAGTTTAAGACTATAAAGGTGAGGACAGACTATTGGAGGCCCGGAACCGATCATATCAGGGAGATAATTAGTGCTGTTAGGGACTTAGTTCGAGATGGGGATATCGTCACAGTCTCGGAGAAGGCTATCTCAACCGCCTCAGACCTCCTCGTAGATGAATCGAGGGTCGAGGCTGGATGGCTCGCGAGGCTAATCGCGGGTTTTTGGATGAGGAGGATCTGGGGAGGGCCCTTAGGAAGGCTCACGAGGCTGAGGAAAAAGACCATAATAAGGCTCAGAGGGTATCCATTCGAGGAGGGGGCGGCTCATAAGCAGTTGGCGATTCGATATGTCGGCCTCCTCCAGGCCCTAAGGCACTACTCCGAGGGGGGGATCGATGCGAGCAACCTCCCCTACAGCCTAGTAAGCCTCCCCCTCAAGAGGCCTTTTAGGGAGGCCGAGAGGATAAGGAACGCTCTTATGTCCTCAACGGGCTTGAGACTCTCGGTGATGATCGTGGATGGGGATACGACTTACTCCTGGAGAAACCTCCACCTAGCCCC
>JAGTQJ010000013.1:4803-17725 GCA_018396515.1 Candidatus Bathyarchaeota archaeon
ATGGTAGGTCTCCTCACCTTCTTAATAGGGAGGATGTTTGGGTTCAAGGCCAGAGCCACACCCCTCGCCCTCTCCGGTGAAGACCTGAATCCCGACCTGGCACTGGAGCTCGCCGATTTGGCTCACAGGATTAGAGGACATGGGGCTGGGAGAACCGTTTGGGATATGTGCGAGAGGTTCGGCGTCGGCCCATCCCAGGTGACATGGGAGATGCTGGAAAGGGTCAACCATTCACCAATAGTCATCCTAAGAAAAATGTTTAAATAAAGAAATTAAAGTGGCTAATTTCAGGTACGCATATATTTTTAGTAGTAAAAATTCAAGCACAAATAAAAACACAAATAAAAATTGATTGATTTTTATACAAAAAGAATGTAAAAGTAAGAATTAAAAGAGTTAAGACTTTAAATATAATGGCCTTATTCGTTGTCACCAGGTTTATTATCTCCCATAGTCCTAGTGCGGGGGGTGGGACTCGAACCCACGAAGGCCTAAGCCACGAGATCTCTTCCCGAGCTTAGGATCTTAAGTCTCGCCCCTTTGGCCAGTCTCGGGAACCCCCGCTTCAAGAAAGAGAGAATCCATAAGCTCCTCAAAAATATATCCCTAAACGCCTCCTCTAGACTACGGCTTCCGAATAGGTTAAAAATACGTTAGGTATAATTTTTCTGGGGCCCGTTGCCCAGCCAGGATAGGGCGCAGACCTCCTAAGTCTGAGGTCGTGGGTTCGAATCCCACCGGGCCCGCATAATTTGAGACCTCTTTTCGAAAATCTTTTGAAGAAATTCCTTTTATTGCCTCGATCACCCTCCTAAGGCAATATTCGAAGGATTTTGACAGATTAAGGCCTAAGGAGCGGGCCTTTCTGAGGACTTCATCATCGATGTAGAGGTGCACACGGCCCGCTATGGCCAACCTCCCTCCTTCGGCGGTCTATGAGAGGAGTTTCCTGGGGCCTCGATGAGGCGCCGCCGCCTTGAGAACGCCCATTCACCGGATGGGACGGCTCTGATCTTGAAGGCCTGCTGTATCCACTCAATCTCCGGAGCAAACTTGAAGGCGGTCCTTAGATCATAGCCAGCCCGCCTCAAACGGTAAGCCTCGTGACACCTTCTTATAAAACTCAATGAGTCTAATGGCGGCGTCGACCGGGAGCTCCAGAAGATAATAGCCATCCTTCTTGAATTCTGATTCGAGGGCCCGCTCATAAATAATGCTTTGCAGTGGAAAGGGTGCTTGTCAAACTTACTCTTAAATCTTTATGAAGCATAACCTCCATCCTTTTAGATCCCCGAACTTCCAATAAAATAATTCTAAATTTAACACTTAGGTGGAAAGCCTCTCTATAATAAGCCCCGGAAATCGACTTTTTAATAATCCGTTTCAAGCTTATCTTTATTTAATTAAATACTTCTTAATTCCTGACCGTTTGACCATAGCTCACCATTTAGATAAATTAATAGGAGGAATATGGAGTCTCGTAGGGTGAAGCCTGATGGCCAGATACCGCCTAGGAATAGACGTAGGGGGAACATTCACCGATATTGTCGCGCTGAACGAGGAGAACGGTGAAATTTTGAATATAAAAATATCTTCGACCCCTGAAGATCCGGCGAAAGCTGTTGTTGAAGCATTTCATGAATTTCTAATGGAACGAGGAGGCTGGGAGGTCTCAAGGGTTATCCATGCCACAACAGTAGCCACGAACGCCCTCCTCGGACAGCTAGGCTTAGAGTTACCTAGAACAGCTCTTATAGCCACGAGGGGTTTTCGAGACGTGTTGGAGATCGGAAGGCAGCGCCGACATAAACTCTACGATCTTTTCATCCAGAGGCCGCGCCCCCTAATCCCTCGAAATCTCCGCTTTGAGGTCGATGAGCGTATCGGGCCTAGGGGTGAGATCATCGAGCCTTTAAACGAGGATCAGGTGAAAAGATTAGGAGAAAAGTTAAAAAAAGAAAATATTAAATCGGTTGCCGTTGCCTTGCTCTTCTCCTATATAAATCAAAAACATGAACGTAGAATAGAAAAAATTTTAAAGAAATTATTACCTCGAATTTATATTTCCATATCTTCAGATATAGCACCTGAATATAGAGAGTATGAAAGAACAAGTACTGCTGTTGTTAATGCCATTTTAATGCCTATAGTATCCAGCTACCTGATTAAATTGCAGAGAAGAATGAGGGGGTTAGGGGTTAGGGCTCCATTGTGTGTGATGCAGTCCGACGGGGGGATAGCCTTGAAAGATGTCGTCTCAAAGAGGCCCATAAGCATGGTCGAGTCTGGTCCAGCGGCTGGGGTTATAGCCTCCGCCTTCTATGGAAGCTTCCTCGGGCTCGGAAGGATTCTAAGCTTCGACATGGGTGGAACTACAGCCAAAGCTGGAGCAGTAATAGAAGGGAAGCCGGAGATAGTGAGCGAATACGAGGTCGCTGGAGAGGTCCACAGCGGGAGGATAGTTAAGGGCAGCGGTTACCCCGTCAGATACCCCTTCATAGATCTGGCTGAATGTAGTGCTGGTGGGGGGACAATAGCTTGGGTTGATGAGGGCAAGGCCCTACAGGTGGGACCCATTAGTGCAGGGGCGACCCCTGGGCCAGCATGCTATGGGAAGGGAGGAAGGCATCCCACCGTGACGGATGCTAACCTAGTACTGGGAAGGCTAAACCCCAACTATCTGCTAGGAGGAGAGATGAAAATATACCCAGAACTTTCTGAAAAAGCCATATTGAATGAGATATGTCAAAAAATCCGATTGGAATTAACTGAAGCTGCGAATGGAATCATAAAAATTACTAATTCCGCTATGTCGAAAATTTTAAGGATAGTATCAGTTGAACGGGGGCATGACCCGAGGGATTTCGTCCTAATTTGTTTTGGTGGGGCGGGCCCAATGCACGGATGCGCACTGGCAGAGGAGCTAAACATCAAGAAGATAATTGTCCCACCAAATCCAGGTCTTTTCTCCGCCCATGGACTGTTGATGACCGATTTTAAGACCACCCTTATCAGGGCAGTGATGAAGCTAATGGATGAAATAAATGTAGAAAAAATTGAGGATGTTTTTCAAAAGCTTGAGTTTAAATGTGCCAGAATATTGGAAAAACAGAACATCTCCAAGAATGATATGTACTTTATCCGTGAAATGGATTTAAGGTACTTTGGACAAAGCTATGAATTAACAGTTCCAGCATCAAAGCCATTCACAGAAGATAATGTCAACCAAACCGTTGAAAGCTTCCATGAAAAACATATGAAAATCTATGGCTATGCAGTGAGAGAAGAGCCAGTAGAACTAGTAAATGTTAGAATTAATGGTATAGGGTTTGTCGAGAAACCCAGATTTATTGAGAAACATGTAAATGAAGAAAAACCATCAAGCGATGCTATTGTTGAAAAGCGAAAAGTGTTTTTTGAGAAAATAGATGATTATATTGAAACTCCAGTCTATAAACGGGAAAAACTTAAACCGGGAAACCTTATTGAAGGTCCCGCTGTTATAGAGCAATATGATACCACAACCGTTGTATATCCAGGCTGGATGGCTACTGTCGACAAGTTTGAGAACTTAGTTATCTCTATGAAAGGGGGGGCTTATTGAATTGGAAATAGACCCTATAACCGTGGAGGTTATTAAAGGAGCTCTTATATATGCGGCAGAGGAGATGGGAATTGTTCTGAGAAACTCTGCATACTCGCCTAACATAAAAGAACGTATGGATTTCTCCTGCACAATTTTCGATGAGAGAAGGCGTTTGGCTGCGCAGGCGGAGCACATTCCTGTTCATTTGGGATCAATGCAGCTAGCAGTCCAAAAGGGGCTTGAAAGATTCAAGGGCGAACTTGAAGATGGAGACATGATAATACTTAATGACCCATACATAAGTGGGACCCATCTCCCTGACATAACCCTGATATGTCCAATATTCTATAAAGATGAGATCATTGCATATTCGGCTAATAAAGCTCACCATTCAGATGTGGGAGGAAAAGCACCTGGAAGCATGGCTGGAGATGCCACAGAAATATACCAAGAAGGTATCATCATTCCACCAGTGAAGTTTATTAAAAATAATGTTATTGACGATGAAATTGCGAGCATAATTATGAGCAATATTAGAACTCCAGAAATTAGGATGGGAGATCTGAGGGCTCAGATGGCAGCCAACATCATAGGGAAAAGAAGGGTCTTAGAAATTATAGAAAAATATGGATTAGAAATTTTTAGGAAGGCAGTGGAAGAAATTATGAAATATTCTGAAAGGAGAATGAAAATGGAAATTGGAAAAATGCCTGTTGGGAGTTGGGAGGCAGAGGATTATCTTGAAAATACGGGTGTAGTTGATGAAAGGGTAAAGATAAAAGTTAAGCTGACTATAAAGAAAGATCATTTGATTATCGACTATTATGGAACTGATAAACAGGTGAACGGGCCCGTCAACGCCGTTTTAGGGGTCACATTATCCGGGGTCTACTATGTTTTAAGGAGTATGACGGATCCAAATATCCCGATGAATGATGGGTGCTATAGGCCCGTGAGGGTAATAGTACCAGAGGGAACCGTCATGAATCCTATCCCCCCAGCACCAGTGGCCGGCGGCAATGTGGAGACCTCCCAGAGGAATGTAGATGTGTTGTTGAGGGCCTTCGCCCAGGTGCTTCCCGATAGAGTTTGCGCAGCGTGTCAAGGGACTATGAATAATGTCGCAGTTGGAGGAATAAACCCCGAGAATGGCAGGCCTTGGACATTCTATGAAACAATAGCTGGAGGGTATGGAGGCAGAAAGGGAATGGATGGGGTTGACGCCATTCATTCCCATATGACAAATACCATGAACACGCCCATCGAAGCCATCGAAGCAATATACCCTATTCGTTTCCTTAAATATGAGCTGAGAGAGGATAGTGGGGGTCCTGGAAAGTGGAGGGGAGGAGTAGGCCTTGAAAGAAGTTGGATGCTCCTCTCACCCTCAGCCACCCTCTCCATTCTAGCTGAGAGAACCATTATACCCCCTTGGGGCCTTTTCAACGGGAAACCTGGAGCCACCGGTGAGTATTATATAATAAAGCAAAATGGAGAGAAAATAAAGTTAAGTTCAAAATGCACCGTAAAGATCGAGAAGGGCGACATATTTGTTGTAAGGACCCCGGGAGGTGGAGGCTATGGTGATCCATTAGAAAGAAGCCCCGAACTTGTCCACCGCGATGTCTTAAACGGCCTAGTTTCAATCGAGGCCGCAGAGAAGGAGTATGGAGTCGTGGTAAATCCAGAGAAAATCGAGATAGATTGGAAATCCACATTACAGCTTAGATTAAAAAAAGTACAAGTATAGAGAACTGTTAAAGGATAAAGTGACTTCTCGGACTTTTAGGACTTTTCACACATAGATGTTCATCAATTCTTCTTGTAGACACGGTTCGGCGCGCACGCCAAGAAGGATTTAGTTTTCGACCTTGCTGAAAGCCGAGAGGGGAGTGAAGAAGCTCATTTCTGTCGTCGAGACTTCCAACTTCCTCGTATCAACTTAAAGGAAACCCATTTAGCAGAGCGCATAAGTGGTCATCGATTTTTTGACTTATCTCCTTTGATAAAGACCTTTTTCGGGCTTAGTTAGGCTTATAGGGAGTGAGGAGGTCAAGGGATAGTTAAAATGCATGCATGAAAAACTGCATGTAGTCGTCACTCGTTAAATCATGGTTCACCTCGTTGAGTTTTTGCAAAATCTCCCGATCTTCTTTTTGCTCGGTTCTCCGTATGGGGGAATGAGCTTCCCGACTTCGTCTGGCTCGGTTCTTATTTGAGAGACTTGATTTCTTCAACGAGCCATCTGGCTTTCTCCACCTCCTCGCGGGCCAGCTCCACTTCACCTTAATAGGAGCACGAAACATGGGCTTTGCCGAATCTGGCTCCAAGCCTCTCGGAGTTCAGCCTTGCCGACTTCGGGCTCTGGATAATCAACTTTAACTCGCGTAGGTAAGCAAAACGTTCTCCGTGGCGTTCGGGCTCTGGATAACCATGCTTCACGAGTAGCTGGTCAACAGCCTTTATCACAGCCTGGAAAAGCCTTATCGCAGGCGTTTCGCCTACGCATAGCAACCGGGGAACGCGCTCCCTCTTCAGCCAGAGCCAGGGCTTCCTCAATCTCAGACATAACGTTAACTTATTTAATGATATGCTTGTCAATCTTTAATAAAGGCTTTCACTGACCGGCTAAAAGTGTAACCAAATCTTGAGCCTAGCAAAACAATTATACATGTGGTTACTCTTATCCCGATGATAGTTTAGTGCATTCTTAACTGAAAAGGAAATGACATAGAGAAAGCAAGGAAAGGTGATGTTTGGTTTTACATTTACCTGAAGGCACTCTATATTGAACTTGAAGATTGGCATCCAATAAAAATTAAAAATAAATTTTTTCCAATATAGAACTGATTGGATTGTATCCGTTGTTATCTAGGCAGCTGAGGGCCCACCAATCCTCTCCTCATGAGACTAGAGGCTCCTTAGCGCCGTAATCTCAGTTTTTAGACAATTAGCCCACCATCGCTAAGTCTTCAAAACAAGGTCCTCTCCATTCACAAACGCGATCTCCCAAGGTCACGAAAAATTCTAGATATTGAGGGTTGTAATCTCAGCAAAACTTTCTTATTGTCAACTAGGTTAGAACTGCTAGGAGAGTCTTTATGGGATTGAAGGAGGTGGAGGTGGCAGACCTATTCGTAGAGACCTTGAGGAGCCTGGGCGTGGATTATCTCTTCATCAATCCTGGGACCGATACCCTCCCCATTCAAGAGGCCATCTCTAAGCTAAGGGCTAATGGAGTCGAGGAGCCGAGGGTGATCCTCTGCCCTCATGAGGGGGTCGCGGTCTCGATGGCTGAGGGCTACGCCATGGTTAAGGGTAGGCCCCAGCTCGTCCTCGTCCATGTGGATGTAGGCACCCTAAACGCTGGGAGCGCCCTCCATAATGTCCTGAGGGACAGGATCCCCCTCGTACTATGCGCAGGCGTGACCCCATCTATCTTAGAGGGAAGGGTTAGGGGCTCTAGGGAGATCCATGTCCACTGGATGCAGGATGTTCCAGATCAGAGCCTGATTCTCCGCGACTATGTAAAGTGGTTCTACCTAGTTAGGAATGCTGAGCATCTCCTATATGCCTTAGCGAGGGCCTTTCAGGTGGCGAGCTCTGTTCCTGAGGGGCCCTCCTATCTGATGTTGCCGAGAGAGGTTTTGATGGAGAGGAGGGAGAGGGGGGAGATACCCTCCCCCTCCAGATATCCCCCTCCATCTCCGCCCCAAGGAGATCTCAGGGCTCTAAAAGAGGCTGCAGGCGCTATCCTAGAGGCCATGGAGCCGGTTATAATAACGAGCTATCTGGGCAGGAGGGGTTCTTCCATGTCCCCCCTCGTCGAGCTTTCTGAGCTTTTGTCGATACCCGTCCTAGAGCCTAAGAGATGTAGGGCCAACTTCCCGACAACTCACTCAAACTACCAGGGTAGAAGAATAGGGGAGTTTGTGGAGGGGGCGGATCTTATCCTCTTGGTTGACGTTGATGTGCCTTGGCTTCCTAAAAGAGGGGGGAATCCTCTTGGAGCTGAACCTAGGGAGGATGCTAGGATAATCCATATAGACATCGACCCCCTCAAGGAGCGCATTCCCCTTTGGGGATTCAGAGTTGATATTCCCATTATCGCGGATGCTGGCATCGCCTTATCTAAGCTAATGGCTATCCTAAAGGAGAGCCCATCCATCAACTCAATGAGGGAGATGATCAGCAATAGAGCTGCCGAGCTCAGAGAGAAGCATGAGCTGTGGAGGAAGAGGCTGGCTGAAGAGGCCAAGATGAGGAGGAACATAAAACCCATAGAGCCTCAATGGCTCTTCCACATCCTGAATAAAATTAAGGAGGAGGATACAGTTATCATAGATGACTCTGTCTCCAACTCGGGCATATTGCAGGATTACCTTTATACCACGAGGCCAGAGACCTTCTATGGGCTTAATGGAAGCAACATGGGCTGGGGGTTACCCGCAGCCCTAGGAGCCAGTCTAGCCCTCCAGGATAAGCCCCTGATAGCTATAACAGGGGATGGATCTTTCATCTTCTCTAATCCAGTCGCGGGGCTCTGGGTTGCAAGGAGCTATAGGATACCTCTAACCCTAATAGTCTTGAATAACCGAGGCTATGCAGCGGTGAAGCAGGCCCTCCTCTCATCATATCCAGAAGGGTGGTCTAAGGCCACAGGCAGATTTATCGGGGTTGATTTCGAGGTTCCACCGAGCTATAAGGCCATAGCTGAAGCATGTGGATGTAAAGGCTACTCAGTGGAAGAGCCCGAGAACCTGGAGGAAATACTAAAAGAGGCTTATAGCAGAGGTAAAGTTGAGCCCGTACTAGTGGAAGTTGAGCTAAAGTCGATATAAGCCTTAATAACTTAGCATCGCATCTAAAGCTAATGCTTTGATATAATGGTTAAAGCGGATTGAGGTCGACTCATGTTCCAATAGACATACTTAGGGATCAATATTCCAATAGTCTTATAGAAAAAGGATAGGATAACATGGTAACCCTCTTGTCGGCTATTCCCTCCACTTTCTTCCAATCGGGTATATTTCGTCGGGTATGTTCTTATATTCCAACTGGGTCAGGTCTGCAGGGCCTAGGCCTGGGGCGTCCACCTCTATTATGGCCCCTGCGACATCCTTGAAGAAGGCTCTGAAATGTACCCTAGATTTTATTGCTATTATTTCTATATTTTTAAGGTTCAGGCCAAGTGCTGGGAAGATGGCGTCGTCAATAATCTGATGGAGGGTGGGAGTTACGATCACATGATTGTTCAAACCGAGACCTAGAACGGCCACCTTTCCAAGCCTTACCTTTGCCCCTCTAGCCATTGGTCCATTGTGGATATATTCACAGGGTCCAAGGTACTCGACGATTCCAGAGATCTTCACTGGCTCCCCTGATAATGGGTGCGCGTAGCCTCCCAGCATGACCTCTACCCTTTCACCGACCTTTGCCCTTCTGGATATCTCTTCTATGGCCCTCTCATCTGCTATTGTTGCGACGACGAAGTTCTCCGCCCCCTGCGCCATTAGCTCCCTCAGGATGTGGGTGCTGTCTCCAGTCCTGTCGCTGTGGTCAGCTAGGATCACGGGCCTCCTCCCCTCCCTGGCAGCCCTTATTGCCTGTTCAACCCCCTCCCTCGTCTTCGGGATCCTCCTCCCAGCGAAGGCCTCCCTCAGGCTCCAGATGTAGTCCGAGACATCCTGAGCCGCCCTCTCCGCGAGTTCTTTATCCCCGTCTGTGAGGGCTATCACGGTTGCCCCTACATCTGGGACGTCGGCGTATGCGAAGCCGAAGGCGACTGATACGTAGTAGGCTCCCTTCCCCTCCCACTCCCTTGCCCTATCCATAATGTCCTTCGCCGGGTAGAAGTCGGTTCCCTGAAATACGCTGGGTGTTATCACCCCTGGCTTCCTGATGGCCATAACCGGTTTAAACTCCCCTCTGACCGTCGCTATGAGGCACCTAGCCGCTTTCAGCCCCGTCTGCTCCGAGTCTACATGTGGATATGTCTTTATGATGAATACTCCGTCAGCCACATCTGTGAGTTCATGATCCTCGTTCGCGTGGAGGTCGAGGGTGACCATAATGGGCACATCGCCTACGGCCCCCCTCACCCGCCTGACGATCTCCGCCTCTGGCTTAAGACAGCCCTCAACGGCCATGGCCCCGTGGAGGGCGAGGAGGACCCCATCCATCCTACCAGCGCTCCTCAACCCCTCCGCTATCTCATAGGTGTATTTGTCGAAGCACTCCCTAGTAAGCCAGCTTCCTGAGGAGCCCCCCCAGCTCCTTGAGGCGTCTAGGATCCCCACCAGTTCCACGTCTCCCTCCTCCTCGGCGGCCTTTATGAAGCCATTTATATAGCTGGGTATACCCCTGTGGGCCTTGAGGACCTCTCCCCCCCTCAAGACGCCTCCTCGCTCAAAGTCCTCGATGGTTGTAGGCCTCGGACAGAAGGTGCAAGTCTCATGAGAGAATGAAGCTACTGCTATCCTCATCGAGTAAATTATGAGGTTAGAGTTTAAAATTTTTTGTCTAATCAAGGGGGTGCGAATTCTTTTATGGATTTAAACCTACTTTATAAGGAAGTTTTCTTTCGTTGATTATCCCACAGCTTCGCCGATGAGGTAGCCTACCCTCGCCTCTTTGACTGTTACCTCTATGAAGTCTCCGAGCTTCACATCTCCCTTTAAGGCTATGGGCCTGTAAGCATAGTTTCTCCCAACCATGGTCTCCCCCTTCCCACGCTCATCTACCAGGATCTCACCCCTCCAACCCACCCATCCTCGGCTTTTCTCTAGGGATATCCTCTCCCAAACCCGTCTCATGATGCTTGAGCGCCTCTTTGTCTCCCTGCCGTGGATCTGCCCCGGCATCCTCTCCGCCTCTGTGCAGGGCCTCGGCCAGAACCTGGATATATTTAGAACGTCGGGCTTCACCTCCTCTATGAGCCTTAAAGACTCCCTGAACTGCTCCTCCGTCTCTCCCGGGAAGCCCACGATGATGTCCGTGGATAGGGTGAGGCCTGGGAAGGCCTCCCTAAACCTCGAGACTATCTCCGTGAAATCTTCCACCGAGTAGCCTCTCCTCATCCTCCTGAGGATCTCGTCATCCCCCGACTGGACTGGGAGGTGGAGGAACTTGAAGACCTTCTCAGACTTATAGGCCTCTATGAGGTCTTCTAGGATCCTCTTCGCCTCGTTTGGGGTCATCATCCCAACCCTTATGTAGAATCTCCCCTCCAGTCCGCTTAGCTCATCCAGCAGCTGGGGCAGCTTGTAGCCCTTCCACCTGTAGGCTGCAGTATCCTCTGCAGTCACCCAGATCTCCCTGCACCCCTCCTCAAGAGCCCTCCTTGCATCCTCTATCACCCCATCAGCTGGGTAGGAGTGTAGATGGCCCCTAGCCACCTTGACGATGCAGTAGCTGCATCTCCCTAGACACCCGGAGGCTATTGGGGCGATATGAATGATGGGGTTTCTTCTAAGCCTTGGGAGGAGAACCTTCTCCAGCCCTTCTCCGTCTATAAATTCTATGCGCCTTCTCTCCAACGCGGCCTCTAGGGCCTCAACGGCGTGGTGTATGTCATCAGGTCCTATCAGGCTTGCCTCGGGGGCTGCTTGATCTACCAGCCACCTCTCTGCCTTGGGCATGCACCCAGCAACGACCATGGGCACCCCCTTGGATGAGAACTCCCTTAGGCGTTTGAGCATCCTCCTCTCCGTGGGCGTCTTCACCACGCATGTGAGTATTATGAAGCCCTCGGCGTCCTCGGGCGAGGCGGTGGGGATATGACCCGATCTCATTAGGAGTCCTGATATGAACTCTGCATCCGCTATGTTGGCGCTGCATCCATAGACCTCGACATATACCCTAGCCATTTCTATAACTATTATCTCACAGCCAAGCCGTCGAATAAAAGGAACTCTGAAGATGTTCTCCTTGACCCATAGGACTTCAAGCTTCGAATATCGAGATGGCCCTCTTTTAAATGATAGTTAAAAAATGGTCCGGTATTTTGGGAAATATTTACTAAATTATACATTGATGGAAGCGCCTGTTAGGGGAGGGCGGCTAAGGGTCTATGCTCTTCGAAGGGGCTAGTTCTCATTCATTTTAAAAATGGAGCGCCGCTAGATGAAAAGTTAAGCTCTATGAATACATAGCCCATGGATCCCCGTTTCCCAAATCTTATTAGACATGTGACTCAAGTCCTCAATCGAGGTTATTAACCCTTGATCACCGCTAAGAAGATGATTAATCTTCAGTTATCTGAGGATGAAAGTGAAGGTGTCCAGCCAGAGAACCCATGCACTGTAGCTATAATAAGGGTTGGGGATCTAGCTGGCACCTCAGACCAGGATTTGAAATTTGAAATTAAACTTGACCGCAGGGATCGTATGATCCCCCTCCCAGATTTATATGACCTGGAGCCCTTCTCCGGACCGGAGGCACCCCTTCACCTAGAAATAGAACTCTACCAGATGGAGCATCCTATAGAGACTTGAGAGGATCCTCCAACGGATATCGAGATCGTGAAAATTACTGGAGCCCTCTCGTCGGATTCTGAGGACATCTTTGATCCTGAGGACATTAGAATCAAAGATAGATTCTCTTTAGTAAGTATTTACATTTTAAGGGCTTAATTTCCGTTATGTCAAGTGGGTTATTCTCACTTCGGGTGGCTTATTGTTGCCCAGATGGTTACTATGAGGAGGGTTCCCGCGGCACCTGCTAGCCCTGAGAGGAACCACTCGGCGTTTATAAGCTCTGGAAATATCGTAAGGATGACGGGTATTATGCGATGGTATGTGAAGTAGGCTATTACTCCCGCTATGAAACCAAGGAGGGTGCATGCCCCCAATATTTTAACCCTCTCGTTCATCTATCCCTCTCCTCTAGTTTCTCTCAGAGAGGGAACTGTTTTTGGTTTGCTCATCGGATGTTTAATTATATTATACAAATTTTTGGTTTTATATGAAATTTTTTTATTTGATTAGGTCAGCATCTAGGCTCCAAACGCCTTGCGAGTTACAAGAAGGTGAAAATGTCATGCTCTCTTCATGGCTTAAAGAACCTCGAAAGATCATGTGAGAAATGAAAGGGCTATTCCAAGAATCACCCCTCACTTTTCACAGGTGAAAAATGGGATGGATGCGTTCGCAAAGAGATGGGAAAGGCCAGATGACAGACCCTTCTCTATGAAGGTGAAGGAGGCGGTTCGACCACCAGGCCCGCTCAAGCCTAGGCTGGATGAAGCTATTAAGCGCATAGAGCTCCAGATCCAGAGGTTGGATCTGGCATCGAATAGGTTCCAGGAGAGGGATAAGACCATCTTCAACAGGATCG
>JAGTQJ010000159.1 GCA_018396515.1 Candidatus Bathyarchaeota archaeon
CTAAGGATTCGTGAAGCCCATCAGTTAAATATTGGGAGGTGTGAACTCTTTGAGGTGGTTCTGAGGATGAACATCTCCGGAGGTAGGGAGGGGGATGTCGTCAGGCCTTCTAGGTGGTGGGAGGCCCTTCCTAGGCCCATCTACGCCCACCTGAGGAGGCTCGAGTCAAGTCAGCCATGGTTTGAGGTCTATAAGGTGGAGCCCGGGGTCTACGTCTTCTATGAGCCGGGGCAGTTCGAGGAGGCGATCTCCTACCTGGTCCTGGGGAGGGATAGGGCGGCCTTGGTAGATACGGGGTGCGGGATAGGGGACATAAGGGCTCTTTCGAGGGAGTTCACGGACCTGCCCATCGTGGTTGTGAATACCCACCACCACATCGACCATGTAGCCCAGAACCACCTCTTCGATGAGGTGGCCATCTTCGATCATCCCATGGCCAGGAGGGTGGCGGAGGAGGGGTATAGCCATGAAGAGGCCATCAAGCTCCTCTCTGAGGGGCTTGTCTGGAAGCCGTTCCCTGAGGGGTTCAACCCCGAGGCCTACTCTGTGCCCCCCTTCAGGGTTACCCGCTGGCTCAGGGATGGGGATGTCATCGACCTCGGCGGGAGGAGGCTTGAGGTAATTCACACCCCCGGCCACTCCCCAGACTCCATATGCCTCCTTGACAGGGGGTTCCGCCTCCTATGGACTGGGGACACCTTCTACACCGGGGCGATATACACATACCTGCCAGGGGGAGACCTGGAGAGGTTCATAGAGAGCTATAGAAGATTGATCGGCCTCTTCCCCCTATATGATAGGCTGATGCCCAGCCATAATGAGCCCTGGATAGAGAAGGAGGTCCTCCTGGAGGTTTTAAAGGCCGCTGAGGAGATCAAAGCAGGCATCGGGAGGTATTTAGAAGGGGAGGGAGGGATCAGAAGATATGATTATGGGAGGTTCTCCCTTATAGTCTCCCCGTGATGAACCTTAAAACGGAGGCCCATTTTTATTTTCCAAATTGGATCCCAGCTTTAACCAAGGTTTCAACCCATGCGATGGAATTAAATAGCCTCTCAACCTCCAGAATATCCCGGGGAAGATGTTTAGGAAGATCCTCGTCGCGGTCGATGGATCGGAGCCTTCTAACAGGGCATTGAAGTACGCCGCAGAGTTTTCCGTTAAGTGGGGGGCCGAGCTGAAGATCCTAGTGGTGATCCCGAAGGTGATACTTCCAGCATTCCCAAATGAGGGGATTGGAACCGTGCCGGCAACCCTCTACTCCGAGATGGATAGATATCAAGATAGGGCGAGGGCCGCCTACAAGAAGGTGCTTGAGGATGCCATCAGGGCTGTTAAGGAGGCACACCCCGAGATAAGGGTGGATGGGCTCCTCAAGGAGGGGAGGCCCTCCTCAACTATAGTGGAGACGGCGGAGAAGGAGGGAGTGGACCTCATAGTGATGGGGAGCAGGGGCTTAGGGGGTATAATGGGCTGGGTGTTGGGGAGCACGAGCAGGAGGGTCGTGGACTCCTGCACCAAACCCATCCTCGTAGTAAAGTAGCCTAGGCCGACCACAGGGAGTTCGGGAGCGGGAGGGCTTTTGATGGATCCATTAGAGGCTATTAGGAGGGCTGGGCGCATAGCCTCCAACGTCAGGGAGAGGATTCGGAGCCGAATCGATGCTGGGGTGAGGATAATCCAGATCTGTGAGGATGTAGAAGGTTGGATCAGGGAGCTTGGAGGGCAGCCAGCCTTCCCCTGCAACGTCGATATCGATCATGTGGCCGCCCATTACACATCTCCGCCCCAGGACCCTATGACCGTGCCCGAAGGGAGCCTGGTGAAGGTCGACCTGGGAGTCCATGTCGAAGGATATATAGCCGACACAGCGACGACAGTCTGCCTGGATCCTAGATACGAAGTGCTGGTTGAGGCTGCTGAGGAGGCATTAGAGGAGGCGATAAGGAGCATAAGGGCGGGGGTTAGAGCCTCGGAGATCGGAGGCATTATAGAGCGGGCAATGAAGAGGAGAGGAGCAGCTCCTATAAGGAACCTAACGGGGCATAGGATGGCCCGCTACCTAGTCCATGCGGGTGAGGCGATCCCCAACATCCCCGCCCCCCACCTCCACAGGCTCAGGGCTGGAGACCTCTACGCCGTCGAGCCCTTCGCAACCCTCCCGGAGGCCTCCGGTGAGGTTGTGGATGGACCCCCAGGAAACATATACATATTCAAGAAGAAGAAGTCCCTGAGCGGGGAGATGGCCAGGGAGATGCTCAGGACCATCCAGTCAGAGTATAGAACCCTCCCCTTCGCCTACAGGTGGGTTGCGAGGCGGTTCCCAGGCCCCGAGGGGGAGAGGGCCTTCGTGGAGCTTGTGAGCTCTAGATGCCTATACTCGTACCCTCAGCTTCTGGAGAGGAGCTGTAGGCCCGTGGCCCAAGCCGAGCACTCGCTCATCGTGACCGAGGATGGATGTGAGGTCATAACTGCCTAGCCTCCTCCGGCAGCCTCTTCCTGTGGATCCGGGTTATAACCGCCTGCCCTCCACACTTCGAGCAGGGGATATCCCTCCTGAATATATAGTCACCCCTCTCGAAGCTCCTGACCCTCTTCAACCCACAGCTTGGACACTCTATGGTCGTCACGACCTCGACTCGTGGTATTAACGTCCTCCTCAAGGGTGGAGCCCTAGCCCTGAAGAACATATAGCCCATGGCGGCAAACCCCATAGATCCTATGAGTATGTAATAGCTAGCCTGCTCGGCCCTTCCCGAGGCATAGGCCTGAAACCCCAGATATAGGTTGAGGAGGGAGAAGACCCCTAAGGCGAGGGCTCCTAGGATGACGACCCATGGAACTTGGGGGATGACCCCCCTACCGCTGCCCCTATCACCCATGATCCCACCTACTGGGCTATCCCCACGGTATTCCCGATTCCTGCAACTATCACCACATCCCCTACACTTGTCCTCTCAGAGATGATCCTCTTAACCGCC
>JAGTQJ010000014.1:0-10049 GCA_018396515.1 Candidatus Bathyarchaeota archaeon
AGATCTTACCCTGCTCCTCCCTAAGACCCTGAATCTCCTTCCAGATCTTATTCTGGCCTTTCCTGAGTCTAACTTGTTCCCTCCTGAGCTTAACCTGCTCCTCGGTGATGGAGTCGAGTCTCTTTAGGATCTCAGATAGACCTAGGTATCCTGCAACTGCATATCTGAACTCGATATCGCTGTCGAGAAGCTGTAGGAAATCCCTCTTCACCGCTTCCAATTTAGTCCGATTAATTTATGGCACGGAAGCTTATAAAACGATAGAGTACTACGGCCTTAGTTAATTATTTCACCTCTTGGATGTTGTTTATGGCCTAAGCCCAAGATGAGCTTGAGGCTTAAGCTCCAGTTCTCCTTCAAGTTGTTTTGGAATGGAGGTTTATGGGTCAGTCTAATTGGCCTCTGGTGGTGAGGCTAGTTTACCTTGGCTCCTTCATCCTCCTCGCTGCGTTATCTGAGGCTAGGGTTAGGGCCTCCCATGTCTCATTGAGGGGTGGGGCGTAGCATGTGTCCGACTTGGCTAGCTCCCAGACGGTCATCCCCATCTGGATCGCGATGGACGCCGCGTTTATCCTCTGGGTTACCTCCTCACCCCCTATGATCTGGCATCCTATAACCCTCCCTGAGTCCGGCTCTGCCACCACCTTCACCCTTATGTCCTTTCCCCCGGGATAGTACCTGGCTCTGGTCTTTGAGGTCACGACGCCTGAGACGGTTTTGAATCCGAGCCTTTGGGCCTGCACCTCCGTGAGACCCGTCGAACCGATCTCTATGTCGAAGGCCTTGGTGACGGCTGATGATAGGACCCCTGGGAATGTTGAGTATCCTCCGGCCGCGTTTATCCCTGCGACCCTGCCCATCCTGACGGCGGTTGTCCCGAGCTGGCTGAGGGTTGGCTGGCCTGTCAGCAGGCTGTAGGACTCCGCGCAGTCCCCTGCGGCGTAGATGTCCTGTATCGAGGTCATCATCCTTGGGTTCACCCTTATCCCCCTTGTTGGCCCGATCTCGACCCCAGCCTGCCTGGCAAGCTCCGTGTTTGGCCTAGCCCCTGTTGAGACTATTACTATGTCCGCCTCTATCCTGCCTCCTCCGGCTACGACCCCCTCGACCTTCCCTTCTCCCAGGATCTCCTCCACGCTGGTTCCTGTCAGCACCCGGACTCCCCTCTCCTCGAGAACCCTCTGGGCGGCTTGGGCCATATCCCTGTCGAGGGCTGCGGGTAGGATGTTGGGTAGGAGTTCCACCATCGTCGCCTCTATCCCATGCTCCCTGAAGGCGTGGGCCATCTCTATTCCTATGAAGCCCGCACCTATTATGACCGCCCTCTTGGCGTTCTCCATAGCCTCCTTTATCCTCATCCCGTCTTCTATGGTTCTTAGGGTGAAGACCCCCCTCTTCTCCAAGCCCTTTATGGGCGGTGTGAAGGGGCTGGCTCCTGTTGAGATTATGAGGGAGTCGTACTCTTCTTGTTCAATCTCCCTCCCAGACTTGAGTTCCACCTTCTTCTCCTTGGGGTTTATGGAGACCGCGTGGGTCTCGGTTCTAACCTCAAGCCTCATCATCTTGTAGTAGGAGGGAGGGAAGACTATGAGGTCTTGGAAGCTTGGTATCTCCCCTGCGAGCACATAGGGAAGCCCGCATCTGGAGTAGGCGAGGTGTGGCTCGCCTGTCACCAGGGTTATCTCGGCGTCCCTGTCGGTTTTTCTAGCCGCAGAGGCTGCCTCCAATCCCGCGGCGTTAGCCCCGATTATGATGATCCTTCTTGACATAGCATCCCTCAACAATGGAAAACCGGTTCGATTTTAAAATATGGGTGTACAAAGGCCTATAGAACCTAAATCAAGGGGCTTGACATCTTCCCTTAGGATATTGAGGTGAATTTTCAGGCTATTTAGGGATATTTAATAATCTCCATTTTAATTGTTGGAGGGGATGGAGCGGAGCCATCTGCTCGCCTTAACGGCGGGGGTGAAGCCCCTCCTCCTGGAGACCATTGAGGAGAAGAATAGGGTGCACCCGGGTATTAGGAGGGATATGATGAGGTTGTACACGGGATGGAATGGGTAGGCCTCCCCGAATTGGAGCCATCCCATGGTGAGGAGGGCCCCCCTATTAGGCCACCAGAGGTTTGGGGTTATCCCGGTCAACCTCATGGATATGTCGCATGCCGTTGGCAAAACGATGAGGATCATGTGGTAGAGCCAGAGCATCGTGCAGAGGTCGTCGTCCCTGAAGGATAGGGGCGCTATGAGGCACCAGAGGTACCAGAGGGCTATGGATAAAGCCTCAAGGCCTAGGCCGAGGAGGCCGGTGATATAGGGGGATACGAGGATCAGAGGGGAGGCCAAGAACGGGATCAGGATGATCCATGGGAATCTCCCATCCACCTTTATGCCCTCCCTCGGGGGGGATATCCTGTCAATTAGGATGGCAACGGTTATTATTGAGGCTATGAAGAGGATGCCCCTTATTGTCCTGATGAATAGGGGAAGGTAGCCCATTAATGGGATCCTCCAGACCACCCTCCCTATCACCCTCTCCTCCGGGACTGGCTGGCTGTCCCTGAAGGGGTTGTTGTCTCCCTTCGTTACGAACCACCACTGGCCTCCCTGGAGGTACTTCTCGACCGCCCTGTGGACTATGTACTCCTCCGAGGCCCCGCTCCTAGAGAAGACTATGATCTCCCCGGTGGGCCTCGGCGCAGCCGTCACACCGCCGTAGTCGTCTATCCTGGCTACGAATATGAAGTCTCCTACGCCTAGGGTTGGGACCATACTCTGGGATACTACGACCATCACGGGATGCTCGGTTCCCAGGGTAACCCTAAGTAGCTGGACTCCCCCGAAGATTATGATGGCAAAGATGATGATGGAGGCTAGCTGTCCCGCCAGCTCTCTCCTACGGGGCCTCAACCACCCCTCAGCCTCTTCTCCTCTCTCCAGAGTTCTCCATTATCCACCTCGTCAGATACTCGCAGCTTATGGGGGACCTCTCCCCTCCCTCGAAGCATCTATCTATATCGTCGCACCTCAGGCATGGGCTGTCCTTTATGGAGGCTAGGCTTACATGCCTCCTCTTCGAGTTGAGCTTGTAGGTCCACCTCCCCTCGTAGAGCACCCGGTCTCTCTCGATCTCCCCCTTCTCCTCGAGCCTCTGGGCGAGCCTGGAGCCCTCCCTGCTGCTTAGGCCGAGCCTCTTCCACATCTCACATTGCAGGATGCCATTCTCAGACTCCATTATCAGCCTCAGAGCCTTCTCCTCGAGGCCGTTGTTTCTCTGGGGCAATTCCAGATCCTCCTCCGCCGGTCAATCGTAGTATATCAGGCCCTCTTTCTGGAGGAGGTCGTAGAGCTTCTCGACCGCTTCTCGGACCATCGCCTCCTTTTTAGCGCCGGTGCAGACTAGCTTCCCACTGGCGAATAGGAGCATCACGACCTTTGGGTCGGTCATCCTGTAGATGAGGCCTGGGAACTGTTCTGGCTCGTACATTATGTTCTCCATCACGTTCGCAGCCATCTCGAGGTCTATCCTTCCCCCTAGGTTGGCTGAGGCGACGATGTTCTGGATGACTATCTCGGGCCTCCCCAGTATCACGATGCCGCTGTTCTTCAGCTCCTTCACAACCCTCCTTACGGCTCCCTTGGCCTGCTTCTCGGACTTCGCCCCTGTGCAGACCATCTTCCCGGAGGCGAATATGAGGGTCGCGGTTTTTGGTCTCTTCAGCCTGAAGACCAGTCCTGGGAATTGTTTGGGCCTATACTCGACGTTCCTGAAGGCCTTCATGATGGAGAGCAGGTCTATCTTCTGATCCAAGGTCGCGGAGGCGACTACATTCTCGATGCTTATCTGGAGCTTTCTAGTGGACATTCTCCCCAATCCCCCCTATTCGGATAATACCTTAGAGAGCTGTTCGGGAGGGATAATGTCCTGGCTGCTCACCTCCACTATAGGGATGGAGCTTATATTGGGATCGGTTCTCAACCTCTCGCTGTAGGAGATATCGCCGGAGAAGTTGTTGTAGATGATGAAGCTTCCGGGCAGTGGCTTCTCCTCTCTGACGAAGAATAGGAAGACCTCGCTCATCGTCCCCCCAATGATGAAGTATATGTGTGCCCCTTCTGATTGAAAGTGCTGGATGACATTCATCGAAGGCGAAGAGGCTACCAGCATGACGAGGTCCCTTATAGACCTCAATCGAATATACTTCATCTCCCTCGATAAGGGATATAGGCGAATCATGTTTAAATAGTTTAAATAGTTCGGCCCCTCTCAAGGGGATATCGCCTCCGTTGACGGGTTTAAAGGTTGTTGATGGGCGGCGCACAGATCCTTTTTATCCATCCTCTAAGGGATAGAGATAGAATGGAGGAGATGCCCGAGTGTTCGCAGGTAGTGTTTCTCTTGCCCCATATGTGGCGACCCCAGTGAATGTTGTGAGGGAGATGCTGAGGATAGCGGACGTGAAGCCGGGTGAGGCCGTCTACGACCTGGGGTGCGGCGATGGAAGGATAGCCATCACGGCGGCCCTTGAGTTCGGCGCCAGGGGGGTTGGCGTGGACATCAATCAGAACCTTGTCAGGGAGGCCCGTAAGAGGGTGGAGGAGCTTCACCTAGGCGATAGGGTGAAGATCATCCACGGCAACCTCCTGGAGATAGACCTCAGCCAGGCTGATGTTGTGACCATGTATCTGACCACCTCCGCGAATGAGAAGGTGAGGCCAAAGCTGGAGCAGGAGCTTAAACCTGGGGCCAGGGTCGTCACCCACGACTTCATGATCCCGAAATGGGAGGTTACAAATAGCATGAAGGTTCAGGGAGAGTATAGAACCCATTTAATATACCTCTACATCTGGCAGCCGAAGGAGGGGGCTAGACACCCTGCCAAGCGGTGAATATCACGACTACTCTACCGATATCCCATCTTAGCTTTAAGAAGTTTCATGATCACTTCTTGTATAGGTGTTGATTTAGGCGACATATTTTTGATTGATTTTCAGTGCACATTTTTCTATGTATATTTCGCCTTATTCTTTTTAGGAAAAATCTTATTAGGATCTTGAAATATTTTTATTTGATTTGAGTTGAGTGAAAGGGTAAAAGGGCTTTGGAAAGGATCGGTATTCCAGGTAGAGATTTGTATGATCTTCCAACATCTAAGAAAACATTCCCAGATGGATGCAACTATAGGATAGAGATCTCAGGGGTTGAGAGGCCAGAGGTATTGGAAGCCTTAATTGATGAGAGGGACAAGAGAGATGTGCCCGTCTATAGGCTCATCAGCATGTGCATGGGGGCCACCCTCCTCGACGATAGGGAGATTATAAGGTTCGCCGAACTCGCAAGGGATGCTAGGATGGAGGTGATAGTCGTGCCAGGCCCCAGGCCCTCCTGGGATATAGGGAGGCAGGTCTGGACTGAGGAGGGGAAGAGGAGTGGATTCAGGCACAGGGGTTGTGACCAGCTCAACTACTTCATCTCCGATATGATGAGATGCTATGAGCTCGGGATCAGGGGCGTCATGGTCACCGATGAGGGGCTTCTATGGGCCATCACCGAGCTCAAGAAGATCGGGGAGCTTCCAAAAGACATCAAGGTGAAGCTCTCTGTCTGGGCTGGCTGTGCGAATCCAGCAGGGGCAAAGCTGATAGAAAGCCTGGGGGCCGATACCTTCAACCCCGTTGGCGACCTGACGCTCCCCATGTTAGCATCGATAAGAAGTGTGGTGAACATACCCATGGATGTCTACATCTACTTCTTCGAGTCATTCGGGGGGAGCAATAGGTTCTGGGAGACACCTGAGATAGCTAGGATAGCCTCCCCATGCTACTTCAAACTTGAGCCTGAGACCTCCTCGGGGGAGGCATACAAGCCCTGGACCGACCCCAAGAAGCTGGCCTTCCTGGCGAGGGAGAAGGTGAAATACGCCGAGATAATCATGAGCCTGATCGATAAGCATTACCCAGAGGCTAAAATCTCGAAGCAGGGCGCAGGCGATCTGGCCATACCGAAGCCTTAAAACGGCATATCTCATCACCCCATTTTTATTCCCCCTAACTCAATGAGCCTCTTTGAGCTTTTAAGATTCAGAACCATAATAGAAATAACAATTTTATAGTGGAAAATTCATATAATTTTTGATTAATAGTATCTATGTTCACTGGAGACTGTTTGAGTTTAAGGGTCAGCTCTTGAGAGTTCTTCTATTACCTCTGGAAGCTGGCATATGCTTCTAATCGTGGGTCCGGACCAATCCTGGGTTCTTCCCCCCTTATCTACTAGGACCGCCTTTATCCCAGTTCTCTGGGCTCCTTGGAGGTCTGTCTCAGGCTCGTCTCCGACATGGACTGCCTCTTTGGCCTCCACCCCAAGCCTCCCTAATACGTGCTGGAATATCTTGGGGTTGGGCTTCCTAATCCCAAGGTCCCTCGAGCAGACCACGAGGTCGAAGTACCTGTTCAGCCCTGTCTGGTTTAGGAAGACCCTGGGATTATCGCTCATGGTGTTTGAGATCACCGCAAGCCTGTATCTTCTGAATAGGGACTCTAGGGTTCTCTCAACGCACGGGTAGAGCTCGGTTTTGAAGTGCCTCCTGAAGAGCCCGTGGATCCCCTCCAGTATCTCTGGGCTTTCCGGGATCCCAAGCTTGGATAGGGCATGGGCGTAGACCTCCTCAAGGGTCAGCTCCTCCTCTCTGCTTCTCACCCTCTCAAGAAGCCTCAGGGCCGCCGATATGGCTCCCTTAAGCTCGTTTAGGTCAACGTTGAAGCCTAGGCCCCTTAGATACTCGTGGATGGATGAGTGATACTCGTCCCAGTTGATCGAGCCTTCGGCGAGGGTCCCCCCGAAGTCTAGGATTATCAATCTGATCACCATCTAATCCTCCTCTATACAGAAGGGTTTCTGGAGGACTCTTAATACTTGTGTCCCTTAAACATTCATAATTTTATGGAAAATTTTCATGCATCGTTTGGTTTGTGAGTGTTCACCCCTTTACAGTTCATGAAAGTGGTCATCGGCGTGGTAATTCAGGCCATCTCCCGCTAGACCTTGTGAGGGTTTGATTTAAGCATGTGGCCCCTTTATATCGATCTAGTTGGCTTCTGGGGGCTCGTACTGCTTATGCCTAAGGGTAGACAGGGATCTTTGCCTCAGGGTTGGGTCTCTCGGTGTTTTACTCCTCCCTGCTGGGAGGTATATCTATGTGGGCTCGGCCTTGAGGGGTCTAGAGGGGAGGCTGAGGAGGCATATGGACCTAAATCTGGGCCGCAGGTCGAAGACCTTCTGGCATATAGATCATCTATTGGTGGAGCCGGGTGTGGAGATAGAGGCGATCTTCATTAAGCCTTCAGATAGGAGGATTGAATGCGAGGTGGCAAGCTCGATCTCGAGGGTGGGTCGCGGAGTAGAGGGGTTTGGGTGCAGTGATTGCAGATGTCGAAGCCACCTTTTCCAGGTGGACGATCTGGGATTCCTGTCTGGGTTGGGGTTCAGGCCTTGGTTCGATGGAAAACAAACATCTGGGGATGGGTGAAGGCATTATTTTATCTTGGTTGGGATAGAGTTCGATTGGGAGATTAAGCCCTTGGTGGATGACTTCGCTAGGGATGTGGATGATGCTGTGAGGAGGATGATGGTTGACCTTAAGCCCGATGAGGTGGAGAAGCTCCTACGTTTAAGGGATCGGCTGCTCAGGCTTCACAGCCTGAACATGGTCAAGATAAACCACTCCATAATGGAGCTTGTGTGCGCCAAGCACCTCATCCAGAGGGGGTTCGATGTGGAGATCGAGCACCTCCTCAACGGCGTCTCATGCGATATATACGCGTCTAAGGGGTATGGAACCCATATTGTTGAGGTTGAGACGGGGTTTGTCCCCCCTGAGAACGCCCTGGATCCCACCACCTACCTGAGGGCCAGGATAGCCAGCAAGATAACACGTTACAGCAGATACTCGGATAAGTTCAGCCTAGGGGCTCCCCAATACTATGTTATGCAGATCCCCCACATCTTCTCTAGGCCTCCTAGGATGAGGGGGGAGGAGGAGATAGCCGAGGTGAAGAGGCTCTGCGACCTCTACTACAGGAATCCCCCTGTGACCCTTGGGGAGGTGAGGAACGCCAGGATTCACTCCCTTTACATCGTAGATGTGGACTCCCTTAAGGTCAGTGAGATGGGTCTTGAGGACTATCTTGAGAGGGCTGCCCTCTGGAGCGTATGATGGGGGCTGGGTTGGTGGATAGCCTCAAACTTGAGCCCCTTTGAGGATCCATGGATAGCGCCTAAGAACTGCCTCTAGGATTATGTGGGGGGAGATCACACCCTCCTCGCAGATGAGGCCGTGTATGTAGTCTCTTCTCGTCACGTCGAAGGCCGGATTCCTTATCATGAGCCCCTCGGGCGGGTCGGCCCAAACCTCTTGGGGGGATCTCTCCTCTATGGCCTCATAATCGCCGTGTATGGTCTGGGGATCGAATTTAAGGAGCTCTGAGGCCACATAGAATGGGACCCGAGCCTCTTGGGCTGCTAGGGCTATGAGGCTGGTTCCCACCTTGTTTATGACGTTCCCCTCGGAGGTTATAGCGTCAGCCCCAACCAGCACCTTGCTGATCCCCCTCATGAAGGACCTTACCGCGGAGTCTACGATCATCGTAGCTCCTATCCCGGCCTCTGAGAGCTCCCTCGCGGTCCTCCTCCCCTGGTAGAGGGGGCGTGTCTCAGTTAAAACAACCTTGAAGTCTGTTCCCCTCTCCTTTGCATTTTTCAGGATCACCATCACAGTGGAGCTGTGGCAGTGGGTGAGGATGATATCCCCATTTAATATCCTCCTAGAACCGACCTCAGCTATCCTCCTCCTCGCCTCCCTAAAGGTCTCAAGCAGCTCCTGGGAGGCCCCTCTGACGAGGGCTTTCAGCTCCTCAACCCTTTCCCATTCAGCCTCCTCAGCCTTCAACTTCAAGAACCTTACAGCATTCCTCATGAAGGGCTCCGTCTCCCTCGCAGAGAAGAGTATCCTACTCGCCTCATCCAGCTCCTGAAGGGCTGAGGCCCTATCTCGGGCCATAGACATCTCGAGTTGCTCGACTATGGCCCTCAATGCCGTCAGGGCTACGCCTGTAGCCCCCTGAACCTCCAGCCTCCTGATCCTCTCAGCCGCCTCGATCACCCTCTCCAATCTCACATCATAAAGGTCATCGTACTAACCGTTTATAAAATGCCCCGGAGATGCGCCGGAGAAATTATTCCCTCCCAATTCTGAACCTGCATCACGAACATCTCCAACCTCGAGCCCCATGATCAAGGAACATCTCAACTTTTAATAGAATCATCTATTACTCTAATTGGTGAGAGATATTTAGAGTGTGAGATGCTCGAATTATGGGGTCAACACGGCAAAGGGGAGACTTCTTCCATCATATTTCAAGGTTATTAGAAGATGGGCTCTGACAGTGCCTTCAATCCTTGGAAATGGTCCAGCATAATTCCAGGTCGTAGGACCTATCAGGATCGGGCCCAAGATACTGACGGTATACCAACCCTTATGATGCAGAGTTATGAAGTAATGATCCCTCTTGGTTGCATTAAAGCTCCAAATAATTGGAGCAATTTTGTGATACTTATCCCCAAACATCTGTTGCCTCTTCCCTCTTTATTGCATATCCCAACTGTACGCATAACGGTACAGATATTTTATCATCTGGAAAAATATCCCATAAAAATAAATTTAACATTGAGTTTTCTACAGTGTTGTAAATAATAGCATAAACACTAGATGATAATTCTTCTCCTTCTTAAAGATCTTTCTTGGAGGTGGGTTAGAAGTGCCTGAAGCACCTCTCATCTGTGAAGGCCATGGCTATCCCATGCTCTTCACAGGCTTTTATGACATCCTCGTCCCTTATGGAGCCCCCTGGCTGGATGCAGGCTGTGATGCCATGTTTGGCCATGAGCTCAACCGAGTCTGGGAATGGGAAGAATCCATCGGATGCTAGTACGGCCCCCTTCAGCTCTTCTCCGTGGCCTCTCTGGGTGGCTTTCTCTAGGGCTAGCCT
>JAGTQJ010000014.1:10076-17686 GCA_018396515.1 Candidatus Bathyarchaeota archaeon
CACGCCGATGCCTAGGGTGGTTCTCTCCCTGGATACGACCACCCCGTTTGACCTCACGTTCATGCAGATATACCAGGAGAAGATGAGGTCGTCGAGTTCCCTCTCGGTGGGGGTTCTGGTGGTCACTATCCTGAGATCTTCCGGTCCCCTTATCCTTGTCAGGAGTGGGGTTGAGAGTATGATCGAGCCGTCCAATAGGATGGAGATGGTATATGGCCTGGGTGGATCCCCTATGAACTTGCTCAGAGAGCCCAAATTCCCAATTTGCATGATCCTCAAGTCCCTCTTCCTTGAGAGGGTTCTTATGGCCCCCTCCTCGAAGGAGGGGGCCGCCACCACCTCTACGAAGGTCGAGGCGATCTCCTCGCCTGTCTCCTCATCCAAGGTCGAGTTGAAGACGACGATGCTCCCGTAGGCCGCCAGGCTGTCGCAGTCCCTGGCCCTTATGTAAATATCCTTAAGTTTTTCACCTCCACCCCTAGAGGCTGCTACGCCTGAGGGGTTCAGGTGCTTCATGACGGCGCAGGCTGGCTCGTCAAAATACTTGAGGATGTTGATTGCGCTGTTCACGTCCTCTATGTTGGTCTGGCTGAGGCCGCCCTTACCCCCCTTTATCAGCTTTAGGTTTCCAATAACCATCTCCCCCCTCAACGGCCTGTAGAGGGCTGCTGGTTGATGGGGGTTCTCCCCATACCTGAGGCTCATCGCCTTCTCGTAGACTATCTCCTCCTCTCCTAAGAGGATGCTGAGCCTGTTGGGGAAGCTCTCCTCGGTTGGGGTTCTATACCTCCTCCTCATCTCCTCCCCCAAGCCTTCACCCCCTCCCGGTGAGGTATCTATATATGGCCGCGTCGTAGTCTGAGGTCCTCTTGAAGGCCTCTGCGGCGAGCCTCCTCCTAAACTCCTGGGGGAGATCTCCGTTATGCCTCTTCAGCCCCTCGGCGACCTCCTCATACTGGGAGGGATCGACCACGATAATGACCCTTCCATGGAGGAGGGCGGCCTTCGCGGCGGCCCTTATTAGGGCTGGACCTCCCACATCTATGCCCATCGCCGCCTCCCTGATCCCTCCACTCGCGACATACTCCTCGAAGGGGTATAGGTTGACGACGACCAGGTCTATTGGCTCTATCCCATGCACCTCCATATAGGCCCTGTGGGCCTTGTTATCGATGTCGAGGAGTATGCCCCCGTGTATCTTTGGGTGAAGGGTCTTCAGCAATCCATCCGGGGCCTCCGGAAAGTTGGTGTACTCTGAGACCTCCAACACCCTTGGATACCCCAAGCTCGTTAACCAGGCAGCGGTTCCGGAGGAGGCGATCACCTCAACCTTTAGTGATGACAATACCTCGACCAGCCTCTCGAGCCCCTTTTTTTCGTAGGCGCTTATCAGGGCTCTCCTGATCAACCCTCATCAACCCGATGATGATCTGGGAACCCGGATTTATATGAATGAGTACCTTGAGGATAAGGGTCTGGGGATAAACATTCATTCAACTTTTAACTGGCATCTCTGCACAACTTAGAGGCCAGCTATCTATCAGCTCTAGTCGAATTTAAATGGGTGTCTTATTCTCCGGTTTGGCGGCTTCAAAACCTGGGGAGGCCATCCTATGGGCCTTGATTTGGGTTTTGATGTTGCGGGATCTGTGCTGGGGCTGGGGTTAGGGTGATCTTCCCGATCCCGGTAGGAGGATGTCGTGGGGCTTCAGCTCGTCCGCACCCCTCTCTGTGACGAGGGCCAACCTTGCCTTCTCCCACATCTGGGTTATGTTCTCCGCCCCCACGTAGCCCATGGCTGCCTGGAGGCCTCCCACGAACTCTGAGACTATGTCGGCGACTGTCCCCCTGTATGGCACCCACCCCTCCACCCCCTCATCTATGGTCTTAGAGGGCTGGGAGTACCTGTCCAGGGCGTATCGCTTCCTCTTTGCAGCGGCGCTCCCCATCCCATAGTACTCCTTGTAGTATCTCCCCTCCAGGGCGACTAGTCGCCCTGGGCTCTCCCTGCACCCGGCGAAGACGTTGCCCATCATTGTGGATGACGCCCCCATCGCCAGGGCGACCGCCACATCCCCTGGGTTCCTTATCCCTCCATCGGCTATTATAGGGATGTCCGCTCCATAATCCCTCACGGCGTCTGCCGCTTGGGATACGGCGAATAGGGTTGGGGATCCAGCCCTTGTCACCACGCTCGTCGTGCAGATGGAGCCGCTCCCTATCCCGACCCTTAGGCCACCTATCCCGTCCAGCTTGGTTATGCAGTCCTCGGCAGCCTCGTATGTGCCTATGTTCCCCACAACCACCTCCGCGGAGACCTCCTTTAACAGCCTCTTCGCCGCCTCGAAGCAGTTTCTATTGTGGAAGTGGGCGACATCGGTGACGAGGACGTCCACATATTTGTCCAGGGCCTTGGCCCTCGGGAGGTCGAAGGGGGATATGGCGGCCGCGCAGATGAGCCTACCCTCCTCGTCCCTGATCGCGTTGGGATAGGTGCCCTTAAGGGTTATGTCCCTCATGGTTATGAGGCCCCTTACTCTCCCCTCCTTGTCGACTATTGGGAGCTTCTCTATCCTCTCCCTGTGGAGGATCCTCTTGGCCTCCTCTAGGGTTATGTCCTCTCCCGCTGTTATCACGTTCCTGGTCATCACGTCTCTCACCCTTAGGGATGGATCGGCCAGGCGGACATCTCTGGCCGTGACGATGCCTATGAGCCTCTCATCATCCTCGACCACGGGGAATCCGTGGATGTTGTGGGCCTCCATCAGCCTTAGAAGCTCCTCTACGGTTATGTCCGGGCCCACGGTGACCACATCCCTTATTATGAGGGCCTCAGCCCTCTTAACCCTCCTAGCCATCTCCACCTCCGCCTCTATTGAGCAGTTCCTGTGGAGGACGCCTAGGCCGCCCTGCCTGGCCAGGGCTATGGCCATGTCGCTCTCGGTGACCGTGTCCATGGGGGAGGAGATGAATGGGACGTTGAGCCTCACCTTTCTGGTCGCCCTGCTCCTGACATCAACCTCTGAGGGCTCCACGGTGGTGAACCCTGGAAGAAGAAGGACATCGTTGAAGGTCAGAGCCTGAACGGCTTTAAACAGCTTATCCCGAAAACCCATCCGACCACCGGTGTTTTAACTCACGATGATAACTTGAGCTTATTAACGTTTTACTTTTTAGCTTGATCTATGTGGAGGCCGGATTCCAGAGGGGTGAAGACCGGAGGTTATCCTCTAAAGGGGAGCGGAGCGTTCGAGAGGCGGCCTTTGAGGGATAGGGGATATATATAACCTTGGTTTTATATCTGGCCAAGTATGATCGGTGGGTGGGGGTCTTGAAGGCCTACGTCCTCATGAACACCGAGCTGGGTCAGGAGGCCTCGGTGGTTGAGACCTTGGGTCGTATGGAGGGGGTTAAAAAGGCCTACGCCCTCTACGGCATCTATGATGTTATAGCTGAGATAGAGGCCGAGTCCATGGATAGTGTCAGAAACATAGTCTTCACAAAGATCAGGCAGCTGCCGAATGTCAGGAGCACCGTGACACTAATCACATACGGAGAATCCTTCATCAGGTAGATCCGGCGCTCCTCAAGCCTACCATTATCATTAGTCGTTAATGTCTCATTTTAAGCTATTGATCATGAGGTAAAATCAATTTCAGTCTTTTAAACCTAGCTTCATAATCTTTTAAAATACGCTTCTCTTATTAATCAAATCTGATTTTGATTTCCTTTCTTTTTAGCATTTATCTATTTCAAGATCTTCCCTGTCATCATGTACCATATGTAGAGATCTAGTTCTGCGGGGGTTATTCCCATCTCTCCGGCTATGGCTCTCATTAGAGCCTCGAGCCTCATGTATAGGGATTTGTTTAGGCTTCTGGGGATCTCCGTTATCAGCCTCTTCTCCAATAGAAACCTCAATATGTGCCTGTCTAGGATGGCCAGATTCTTTGATCCCGTGTTCCTGAGGAAGTGGCTCGCCTCCTTATATCCTAGCCCCTTCACCTCTCTAACCAGCCACTCCCTCGCCTCCATCTCATCCATGTTTCTTAGGGTCTCCTTCAGCCTCCCATGGAGCCTCCTGGCCTCGACTATGTATCCAGCCCTTGCCTCGGGGTATCTGTGCCCCAGCCTCCTCAGCTCCTCTGAGAGCCTCTCCCTCTCCAATGTTAGGAGGCCTTCTCCAAGGGCCTCTTGGATCTTTATTCCTCCCTCCGCCGTGTAATTGGCTGTGAGGATGCAGAAGCAAAGCTCCTTGAAGAGGCTCTCTTCGTCCCTTCCAGCCTCCTCAAAGGATCTGATTCTCTCCTCGACGATGGGCCTAACCTCCTCAGCCGCTTTGATAAGCTCCCCTAGGAAGTCGAGCCTGGCTATCCAGACGTGAAAACTTGGTCCTTCCCCCTCCTCGTAGCGCCATAAGGTGTGGGGGATCCCTGAGACCTCTTCTATGATGTGTAGGAGATCCATGAAGTAGTCGGAGACCCCGCAGGTCTCGCACATGCTCCCCGAGAACCTGAGCATTATAACTCTCCCCGTTATCGATAGAAGCTCTACGATGGCCTCCACCCCGAAGATCCTTGAGAACTCCTCTATAGCTCTCTCCACCTCCCCCCTATCTATGATGCTCACGGCGACATCCCCCTTCTTCCTGATGTAACCTTCCAAGTAAAATTGATCCTTGTTCAACTGGGGTTAGGGGACTGAGGAGGGCTCTTCGTCGGGATTTTTACTCCTCTTTGCTTTTTGGATCTCCTCTAATGCCCTCTCAGCTGCCTGGATGCATGAGAGGAGGTCGTCTACTGTGGCTGTTAGGCTTTTGATCCCCCTGTGGCATGTGATGGAGATCCTCAGTTCTCCTCCTGAGGCCTCTGATGTCAGGTTTATGCCTTCGGGTGCTTGGATGTTGTCTGGTGAGACGGCGTCTAGGACCGCCCTCGCCTCCCTCTCAGATCTGTATCTTAGGGTTATCTGTGCCTCTTGCCTTTCTCTGCTCCCCGACAAGCCTGTTCACCAGCTTGATGAACTCCTCCTCATATATCTCCTGTATGAAGGCCCCTGCGGCTATGTCGTGTCCTCCTCCCCTCCCGTTAAACCTCTCGGCTGCCTCCATCATGACCTTCCCGAGGTTTATTCCCTCCATGGCCAGCTCGTCTGTGAGCCTCCCCGAGACCTTCAGGAGGCCCCCCTCGGCCTTGGCCAGTGCCACTATGGGCATCTTCTTCTTCAATATGCCCGTTGAGATGAGGATGGAGGCCACAACCCCTATTATCCTGTCGTCTATCTCGCCCTGGGCGCTGAGGGCGTATATGTTCTCCATCTCGACTATGGAGGCCCTCTCCCTCACCAGGTCCAGGTACTCGGCTATCCTCCTCCTGTACTCGTTCAGGGTGGCCTCGGCCTCCTCTACCGCTGATCCCCTGTCTCCTAGGCATATTGCTATGCCGAGGCTGGGCCTCTCCATCCTCGCGCATGCGTTCAGGAGGGAGGCGTACTCCCTTCCATCCCTCATGGGTGTCCAGGCCTCCTCCTTCTTGAATATATACACCTTCCCTATGAGCTCGTGGATGGCCTCTACGCTGCACTGCTCCTGGATCATGTGTTTGGAGAGGGCTGAGAAGAGGTTTCTCTTCTCCTCCTCTGTGAGGTCCCTTAGGGCCCTCCATCTCCCCTCCCTCTTCAGCTCTATCCCGAGCTCCTTGAGGAAGGCTAGGCATCTGTCCTCCCTCCCGCTCAGGCCTGGTATATATGGGTTTGTTGTGTATGCCAGGGCCCTGTATAGGGGCCTCGTCTCATACCCGTATAGGGTTATGTCGGTTCTCGTCTCTAGGAGGCCTGCCTCCCTCGCCTCTTCCTCTATCCTCCTGTTCAGGCCTATGAGGGCCTTCCCCTCCCCCTTATCCTGCTGGTCTGCTAGGGCTCCGACCACCCCTAGGGGGCTTAGGTCTATGTTCTTCTCGTCGATCCGCCTTGAGAAGAGGTATGCGACCCCCGCGCCGCTTATGCCCCTTGAGCCGTCTAGGCCGTGTGATACGGGGTTTATGTGGACTATTCGGCCCTCCCCTGCCTCCATGGGTGGGTGATGGTCCAGAATTATGACATCGGATCCCGATAGGTGTTTCGTTATGATGTCCAGGTAGCTGCTGCCTATGTCTGAGAATATTATTAGGGGGGCCTTCTCCTCTGAGATCCCCCTCAGGATCTCCTCGTCGAGCCTGACCTCGCATGTCGTCTTGAAGGGTATCCCAGACCTCAGTGAGGTTAGGCTGAGGATCCCGCCCGCGGCTATCCCGTCGGCGTCGCTGTGGGAAACTATCCTAATGGGGTCTCCCCTCTCCACATGCTGCTCGTATAGCTCCGCCGCCACCTCTATGGAGTCGAGAAACTGCCTCTCCAGCCCCATCTCCGCCTTGTTTAGAATGTTATCATGCCGGGCCTATATTCCCAGTCCGGCGGTAGGAGGCCCTTCCTCTTGTAGTACCTGGCCAGCTTGTATATCTTCGCCTCAGCGAGCTGCAGGCCCCTCTTGTTGCTGTAGTCCTTGGGGTTGCGCTCGAGGTGCCTCCTTATGTTGGCCGCCCTTGAGATGAGGTTTTGGAGGTCCTCTGGGAGCTTCGGGGCCATCTGGGCCTCCCGAAGGATCTCTAGGATCCCCTTTCCCACGATCGGCTTCACCAAGGGTATACCATGCTCATCCCTCAGGATGTTGCCTATCTCGCTGGGTGTCTTCCCCTCCCTTGCGAGGCTTATCACCAGGGCTTTGACCTCCTCGGGCTGGTATACCACCCATCCTGGGGGCCTCTTTGAGACAGGCCTTGTCGATCGGGATCCCCCCAGCATGAGTGCCCTTCTTCCAACCATTCGCCATCAACCGATTATACTGGCCGGCTTCTCCATTCGTGGACGGCTGTCTTTATAAAGATTTACATCCTGATCGAGGCCTGGCTCCAGGCCCATCCGGGTTTTGGGCGTCTCCTATGGTTCCATCTATTCAGTTTATCTCGCCGGGTTTGATTTGAGCCAGGCTCCGAGCATCCTGAATGCCCTAGCCCTGTGGGATATGGTGTTCTTCTCATCTATGGTCATCTCTCCGAAGGTTCTTCCGTCCCCCTCATCTGGTATGAAGATGGGGTCGTATCCGAAGCCCCCTTCCCCCCGGGGTTCCTGTGAGATCCTCCCCCAAACGGAGCCTTGGAAGAGGCGTAGATCGCATCCTTGCTTGAGGGCTATCACAGACTTGTAGTATGCTCTTCTATCTTCGGCGCCCTCCATGAGTTTCAATATCCCCGTAAGGCCGATCTTCCTTAGGGTGTAGGAGGAGTATGGGCCCGGGAATCCTCCGTATCGCTCTATGAAGAGGCCTGACTCCTCAGAGATTATTGGGCGTGGGTCGTTGATGGATATCCTCTCTAGGCTGTGTTTAGCTATCTCCTCAAGGTTCTCGGCCTGTATCTCGATCTTCTCCCCCCTTAGTAGGCGGAGGTCGTATCCAAACTCTGAGAGGGTGAGCCTCCCCTCCTTAAACTTGTTTTGGTTACCCGTCAGCATCCATATCGTTCTCCCTCTTGACATATCTACCCCTCCTCTCTATCTCCCTCATCCTCCTTATCGCC
>JAGTQJ010000161.1:0-1453 GCA_018396515.1 Candidatus Bathyarchaeota archaeon
AGTGGTAAAGAGACCGAGCTCTTAATCACCTCAGCAATTCTTCTAATCTTTCTCCAGCGATTGTTATCACAGCAGCTGACACGGTAATATTAGCTATAATGGACAGGGTAACAGCTGGGGAGATGGCTAACCAGACGATGAGGATGTTGGCCAAATAGGGGTGAAGATACGAGGCGAGGTGCATGGACATTGGAAGCCTCTTCTGGAGGGATTGAAGGGTGGTGGCCTCAGGCCCCGATGACCCGAGTGAGACTGCTAGGCCTATGTATAATGCTATCATCCCAGAGGTGAAGAGATAGCGGGAGAGCTGGCCAACCACCACAGCGTAGACTTTCCTCTTCAACTTTTTAGATAGGAGATTGGTGAGAATGGCCATAAGGGTGTCTCCCACCCCCGCAGGCATCTCGATGTATGGCTGCCCTGTCCAGAGGGAGGCGCCCAGACCCTTAATTATTCCTGAGACCACCCCGACCGGCATAGAACGGGGCATAGAACGGCAGCGAGGGTTATTGGGGTTGAGCCGAGGTTGGGATTACCGAAGAAGAGGGGTACCCAGACCTGGGTGAAGAGCAGCGATAGGGACCCGAATATGGCTATTGAGGCGACCATCTTCGGCCTCTTCAACCCACGCCCTAGATTCAAAGGTTCCCCTCCAGATCTTTGTAGGTCTCCATATCCTCGGGGAGGTATGCCCCCACCTTAGCGAGCCCCGAGAGGCGCTGGTTGATGGCCCTTATCGCATCGGCAAGGGCCTCCCTATTATCAAACTCGGATAAGATCCTCTTCAGCTCCTCAGGCCGCTCATCCTTTAATCTAATCGCCTCGTTTGTGAGGATTGGCAGGGCCCTCACCACGTTGTCGACGATCGTTATCGAGGCCCGCTGAGCTGTTCGAGAGAGCGGATTCAGGTCGATGGCGATAACGGTCTTGCCCATCCTTCTTAGGGCCTCAGTCCTGTCACCGTCCTCAAGCGGGATCAGCACCACATCAGCCTTCAGGATGCCTCTGGGATCAACCCTCCTTCTATCGCTATGAACCTCAGGTATCTGGGCAGATGCGGCATCGCCCACCCCTAGAACCTCTCTTGCCCCAGCCCTCTCCAGAACCCTCATGATCGCGAGCTCCCTCTCCTCGGTTCTATAGAACAGATTGACCTCGATCTTCGCCCCCACGACCTCCGCAAGCCTCACCACATCCTCCGCCGCTAATGCGGCGACGTTGCCATTGACGGAGATCACGGGATGCTTGGCCAGTAGCATCGCTGCGGCCGCGGCTCTGGCAGCCTCAACTGAACTCTTGAGGGTCCTCTCCCCTAGGAGGTAGTCGAAGGCCTCTCCCCTCCCGTGGGCCATCAGCCCAGCTATGGCTAGAACCCCTAATCTGAAATGTTCAATCAGCCTCTCCCTTATCCTTATGGATTCAGCTCTAGGATGATTTTTTGGAATTTCTAACT
>JAGTQJ010000161.1:1483-2767 GCA_018396515.1 Candidatus Bathyarchaeota archaeon
GTCTATCTCGCTGAGAATAATCCTTCCATTAAATTTATGATCATGCAATATACCTAAAATATCTTCAACTAAATCATCCCCACATATCGTAAATACACCATCCCCAAACATGGGCATACTCATAATAAAACCAGCCTCATCCATGATCTTAAAGATTTTTATAACTTCACTGCTCATTAATCCAACATGATCTGAAAACATCCTTGAAAATTTCATAAAATTATGGAATTTTGGGTCTTTAACCATTTCATCTACGAGTTTTCCTCCCAACATATTCACGCGTCTACATACATCGTTATCCGTTAAGAGACCCTTAGTTGATAGGGGACCGAAGATTAAACAGAACACAGCGCTATCTCTAGGAACTGGTACCCTGATTATCTCCCCTATCCCTGGGGCCCCCGCCTTAACCCTTATCTCAAACCCTCCATAGGCCTCAGCTATAACCGTCCCTAGCCCTGTTTTACATTCAACCTCTGCGATGTGAGCCAGTTGAGCAGCCTCCACCCTAGACATGCCCAACTCGAAGAGGTCATTTAGAGCTAGGGAGAGGCCTAGGGCCGCGGCCCCACTGGTCCCAAGGCCTGCCCCTATTGGGACATTAACCCTATGATCAACTAGAATTCTGAAGTTTTTAACATCCTCAAATCTTGAGATATACATGTTTAGTAGGTGTTCTGAGACTTCAAAATCTGTTAGCACACCATTTACGCTTATCTGATATCTAGGTTTCGAGTTCCTCTCAACCTTAACCGTTGTTCTTACGCCATCCTTTATAGAGAAGCCTGAGCCCCTGGACCCCACATAAAGTGGATCCTTCGACTTATCATCTATTTGGAAGAATCCGGTGATGTGGCATGGTGAGAATGCCTCAACCACCTTCATTATGGCTCTAATTGGGGAGGAGGAAAGCTAGATAAAAGTTCTGTATAGTATATTTAAATTCATTTAAATTGTTTTTATTTTATTTAATTTATTTAAGATAAGGTGGTGGGGAGTGTCTCACTCTCTAAGCTCGGCGACCATCCACGCCTCAACGGCTATCCACCCCGGGTGATGTACCGGCACGGCAGCCCTCGTAGGCCTCCCCGCCTCGGGTCCATATAGTTCAACGAGCAGGTCTGTGAAGCCGTTGAGGACGGCCGGCTGGTCCATGAATCCCTCGGCGCTGTTCACGAATCCGACCACCTGGACAACCTGCTTGATCCGGTCTAGGTCCCCTATAACCGCTTTAATCTGGGCTAGGCAGTTCAGGCATGTCTCCCTTGCCGCCTGATACCCCTC
>JAGTQJ010000162.1:0-2107 GCA_018396515.1 Candidatus Bathyarchaeota archaeon
ATCCACATTCTCCCTCAATACCTCTGCTACACCGCTCTGGCTGGATATAATCGGAGGTACCCCGCAGGCGAGAGCCTCTAGAGGTATTAGGCCGAAGGGTTGACGCTTGGGAAGGGAGACAACTAGGGATGAATGGGAGTATATCGATCTAAGCTCCTCCTCTGTTAGTTCACCCACCCATATGATTTTATCTTCTAGGCCAAGGGTCCTCGACTTCTTGAAGAGGCTGGCGACTTCCTGACCTTTACCCCCAGTAAACACCGCTACATAATCTCCAACCCTAATCCTCCTAAGAGCCATTAAACATACATCCTGGTTCATCCAAAATTGAGCCCCCTTGGGGAAAAAGATGATCGGAACCTCTCTTTTCCCATATCTCTTAATGATTTCAGGGGGCGTTGAGATTGGAGTCATCCTCTCCACGTTTACGCCTGGGTAGACTACCCTTATCTGAGACTCTTCGACACAATATGTTTTGGCGTTAGCTCTCCTAGATAGGCGACTGTTAGCTATGATCATATCGCTTCTTCTAACAGCCTTAAAGTCATCTTCCGCGTATAGGGCTGATAAAAACCTATAAAACATTCTAAACCTTAATGGAAGTTCCCTGATGCCCAATTCATCATGGAGGACCATAGGGGCTTCATGGAGGTAATGCACAACCTTTACATCACAACGTTTACTGAACATCTCTGCGGATAAACTCGATGGAAACCCCGAGGTAAGTATCACATCTGTTTTAGGATTGATTAATCTTGAAAGCTCCCTTGCAAACCCTTTAACTCTCATCCAGAAAGCCACATTGCCCTGCGCCGCTTTTCCAATCTCTTTCAGTGTTATATTATTCTCCGCTTTAGATAGTTCTTCTCTCCAAAACTTGTGGAAGATCCCAGTCACAAATTCTACAGAAACCCCCTCATCGACTAATCCCAGAGCAAGATCCACCATCAACCTCTCAGCTCCTCCAACAAAATGCATATTGGGGTGAATGATGGTGATACGGTCGATCAATTAGTCATCACTTCTCGACCAAAGGAGTTATCTCTATGGTTTTTTTAGGAATGGATTAGGGTACCAAGGTAACAAGTGTGGGCCCTGAATATAGGGAATATCTGGCGGCCTGCAGGATCATACCGTTGGTCTTGTCCGTTAGCATCTCGAGGGGTACACCATCCTCCATTATTCCTTCTAGGAAACCCTTCTTCGTTTCCAGCCTCGATACCTTGTCTATAAGGATGCGGGTGTATTGGTTGTTGTATATGGCGTGGAAGGCGAAGGCTATCTTCGTGTAGATCACTTCAGACACGTTGATCTTCCCTCCAGCTGAGATTATCCAAGTCTCACCTCCTCCGGTTGTGATCCACTCGTAGACGTAGTAAGGGGATGTCGGGTAGGCCCCTTCACTGAAGGCTGTCAGCTTTCCCGTGGCCTCGAAACGTTTCTGCTGAACTCGGAAGACCTTATCGGCGAGTTCCCTATATAGGTCGTCGGTTCGGTCCTCGAGTATGGCCAAGACGAGGGGTTCGGTCGTTATACCTGCTTTTGGTAAAGACTCATTGTATATTTCGAGGGTATATCCTCTCCCGAGGGATTCGAGGCCTTTGAACTTTGGGGTTGAGATGTTGAATCTCCAGTATCCCAGAGCGGTGTAATAGACATAGACGTCGTTCCCCGTGAAGTAGTCGCTCTGGGCCAGCTGTTCAAGATTATACCTTGAGACGAGGCTCTGCACCCTAGAGCTTAGTTCTGGCCTGAACCTTCTAAGATCGTCTAAGGCTAGGAGGAGCTTAGCTACATCAGACGGATGGGCCGTCCTGTTACCTATATCCTCTGGTACGACTCCCGTATCCGCGTCATACTGGGCGTAGGGTAGCCCCTCATCCGTGATGGGTCTCGTCTCGAGGAAGCTCAGTATCCTCTCCAGCCTGTAATCGGATCCCCACTCACCTTCTCTAGAGATCAGCCCTAGCTTCTCAGCGTCTATTATGGCTGAGATGTATACTCCCAGATCCCAGTCCGTGAACCTATGCCATCCCGGGGTGGCATAATGTAAACCAGTGGTGGGGCTCAGAGCTACCCCGGGTTGGAAGTATCTCCAAGCGATCTT
>JAGTQJ010000162.1:2118-2751 GCA_018396515.1 Candidatus Bathyarchaeota archaeon
TCCAGTCATCGGTCCCTAATTCCTCATCGAAGTCCGACTTTTCAGGCGGTTGGCTAGGTTTGAGAAGGACGAAAATCGATAGAAGCACTAAGGCCACTATTAGGGCCAGCTTGCCCGTAGTGAAGAGTTTGGCTCCCCATATCTTATGTTCTGTAGAAGGTCTCTTCATAAGCCTCAGCAATCCCCTCTGCATATCTCTTCCAGGTGAGGTTCTCCCTGATGTATGCTCTACCCCGCTCTATGGCCTCTCTAAATCTATCTGGATCTCTATAGATTTCAAGAATCCCTTTCACTATGGCTTCCACGCTGGGGTTTATCGGGTAGCATATTCCATACTTCTTCATTAATTGGCCTGCTCCGCTGTCCTCTGAGACTATGGATAGCTTTCCGGCTGCTAGGGCCTCGAAGGGGACTAGGCCCCATGTCTGCTCCTCAACCGGGTAGAGGTTTAGGTCGCATGCGTGGTATAGGGCCCTCAGCTCCTCCTCGGTTATAGGGCCTGTGAATGTGACATCCTCGTTGAGGCCTAGGCTGGATGCCTCTGCTTTGAGGGTGTTCTCCCATGGGCCTGAGCCCACGATTATCAGCCTGGCCTCCGGCATCCTCTCCTTTAGCTTTTTGAGGGCTCTTATG
>JAGTQJ010000012.1 GCA_018396515.1 Candidatus Bathyarchaeota archaeon
GTTTAATAGTAAGGCGTGATATTTATTTCAAGGAGGAAAAGGAAAACGCCAGTTTTTGTTTGCTTGATGAAGCTGACGGACAAGGGCATCAGAGAGATTAAGGATGCGCCTAAACGCATTCACGAAGCCGTTAAAACTCTTGAGGCCATGGGAGGCAAGCTACTCGCCTTTTACATGGTTATGGGCGAGTATGACTATGTGGGGATTGCGGAAGCTCCAAGCGACGAGGTCGCTGCGACATTTCTTCTTGGGTTAGGCGCCTCGGGAACCGTTAGGACGACGACTTTGAAGGCGTTCACCGTGGAGCAGTTGGCGGCTATCGTTGCTAAACTGCCTTAGCTCCACTAAGGTAATTACGCCTCAAGATCCCTTTTTATGTCCAGGTTTAGTCTAAAATAGATTAAATAAATAGATTTATGTATCCTTAAGGGAAATCTATTTAATGAATGTTCATAAACTAAGCTCAAATTCTACCTTTTTCATAAAGCTCTCTTCTATTTGCTTCAAGCATCTCGATTTTTCTTCCTGAAAACTCCGCTGCCGTTTGGACTTTTATCCCTTTCTCATCGGCAACTTCATATACTGGTTTTATTTTCTCCCTGTAATTTAGGTCTCTTAGGAGGTGATGGTCTAAGACGATGGTCTTCAGCTCGAGCTCTTTTATCAGCCTCACGAGGTTTCTGTTTGAGAGCTCTAGGCTCTCATATGAATAGCGGTATCCTAACATGTAGGTCATGGGGCCGTCGATGAAGAGGATATCAGGCCTCTCATCGAGGATGAATTTGATCTGCTCGGGAAGGGAGGGCCCCTCCACATCGGATGTGTGCAGAAACCCCTCATGGCCGTTTCTTATGCTCACCTCCACAACATATCCGAGGTGTGGGTCTGTCCCATGGCATACAGCCCCGGAGAATTTTATCGTAGTCCCACCGATCCGGATCTCCCTACCGTCGGCGATCTCGATCTCCTTAGGGAGGCCTTTCACCCTCTCAAGGAACAGGGAGGCCCTCCCCCTCTGGCTCCTATTTATATTCTCTTTCGGATCCTTGATGAAGACCCTTTTACCCGTGTAAAGCTCCGGATAAGCCGGATCGTGGTGATCATAGTGATAGTGAGTTACAATGAGTACATCTGACACCTCCGCATAGCCTTTCACGGCCTCCCAGGTCTCCTTGAGCCTCCTCCACTCTAGGGGATGGGGCTCCAACCCATATCGGAGGGGCGCAAGGGATACACCTGGATCCACGAGCAATCTCAGGTCATCCGTCTCCACATAGGTCGCCATAGAGCGAACCCCGAAGCTGTCAAAGGCCAAGGGAACAACCCTTTGGATCAGGTTAAAACCCCCCTCGAGATCACGCTCTAAACATAACTAGGTCTTCACCCGACTTAAAGACTAAGACCATTTAAGGCTAATTCCTTCCGTTTTCCTCAACCAAGGCTCTCTTGCGAATGATGAGGTTGTGAGCTGTTCTGCTTCCTTTTGTTGGGGTTCAAAGCATTTTTACCTAGATGCGATATTTTTTCAGATATTTGACTTCTTCAAAATAATTTATCGTTATATGATATAAACATCTATATAAAACACATATTTCTTTATCATAAAATTTTTTCCAATCTTCAATTATTTCTCTTGGTGAATTTGAAATTCAACCATAATGTTAAAATAGGATCAGGAATCTCAAATACGAAAATATTAGAAAATGTTATCTTATATCAAGTCTCATTCCTCTTAATTCAACGTCCTTGGATTCTATTTCAAACTTCACTTAATGAATGTTCGTCGTTAAGAGGTTGGGCCTCTAGTTCATCAAAGACTTGGAGGGCGCTTGGATGTTATAGAGGAAATCATCCTTTTTGAGGTGAATTTCTAGATGAAGGAGGTATGGACACTTATCGAATGGCTAATGGAAATCTCCTTCCCTATATCAATATTTCTCATATCCCTTATTAGCCTCTCAAGGATGCGTGAGATGGTTATTCTGAGGAGAGGGTACCTAGGAATGTCTCCATCTAAAGGTGTGGAGTTCATAGGCCTAACTCTGGGAATTTTGGGGATTATCATGACCTTGGTTGGGATCTTCATGCCGATTTATATGGTCGAGGCTGATATACAGACCCCCTTCTCACTGGATCAAAGAGGGACTGAACTTATAGTTCTAGATGGATGGAATGGGGTCCAAATAAATAATTCTCTCATCGGGAAACTACCTTTAATCATCTCTTTACAAAGTTTTATGAGGATGCTCTTTCTAGCGAGCATATGGTTCACGGCCTTGGATATTGTTGGGATGAAGAGGGGCAAAGATATTGGAAATAATCAGATGATAGGAGGAGCGTTCCTATTAGTCTTTCTGATAATCATACCTTTATCCATATATAGACTAAACTGGATTATTGAACTCCTACCAGCAGATGTGAGAGGAGCTCTGACTCCAACAGCCATTGAGAGCATCAAGAGAATAGCCCTACAGCCTTTGCAGGGAACCCAAACCATTACGATCTCGGGCCTTAACGTGGATATCTCATGGGGTATAGGCCCAGGCTATTATGGAATATTGGTCGCCGCCATGATGAAAATCGCTGGCGGAATCATCCTAAGAAGGACCTCCCCCTAAAAAACTCCTTTGAAATATAATAAAAATTAAATTTATCGATTATAATTTTTCAATATCAATTATCGTTTTAAATATGTGAAAGGGATTTCGGTGATTGAATGGGCTGATCAGCCTTGAAATTTACGTGTTTGGTATTCCTTGATGGCGAGACTCCTCCTGTGTTGGTTCCTCAAAGTATTTGTGGAAGGGCTTCGGGAGGTTATGATAGTCCATATCCATGATAAGGGGGGAAAGGTCCACGGAATTATAGGTGTTCCAGAATAAGATGACTTTATCCCGGAGCCCCCTCCTTATGATCCAGTCTATACCTCCTGCTAGGGCCTTTCCAGTATAGGTGCCCTCCAGTGTGATCCCTTCAAGCCTCTTGATCTCGGCCACGGTCCTCAATCCCTCCCTCGTGAAGTGGGCATAGCCCCCACCCAGATAGTTCTCCAGCAGGATTACTTCATTGGCTGGGATTTCTATTTTAGGAACGGATGGAGAGAGCCTCCTCATGAGCCCACAGATACTGTTAGCCATGGAGGCGAGACGTTTGGCTGTTGCATACCAGGGCATCGATACCCTCACGGCCACAACCCTCGTCTTCAGCCCCGAGAGCCGGCATCCAAGCTCCAGTCCTGCCGCGGTGCCCAAGCTTCCAGCCGCTACAATGATGTAGTCGGGCTCTGGCATAACTCCCTCCTCCACCTGCATCTTAAGCTCGAAGGAGGCATTGACAAACCCCAGGTTGCCGATAGGGCTGCTGGCCCCTGCGGGCACATAGTAGGGTCTCTCGCCCCTGAGCCAGCTCATGAGGTATAGGTAAGTGAGGTACAGGAGGAGGGTTGGAGTATTTGGGGCGTAGTGGAGCTCGACACCATACCGCATATCCATTAGCAGATTTCTCCTGACATACTCAGCGTTGGGTTGATCCATCACTAATCCCTTAACCCTGAGGCCCACCTCCCTCCCAAAAATGCCTGTAGCGAGGACTTGATTCGAGCCTACAGCCCCTAGGGTTATGAGGGTTTTTCTCTTCTTACTCTTGGCATCTGCTAGGACGAACTCAAGTTTCCTCACCTTGTTCCCTCCATAAAGCCTAGAGCTTAGGTCATCCCTCTTGATATACAGATGGGGCAGACCAGCTGCCTCTCCAAACCTCTCAAGCCTCTCTATCGGTGTTGGGAAATCTCCCAACTCAATCCATGGAACCATATCAAGGCCAGGATACAAGTCGAATATTATTGGCCTCAAAGGCCACCACCATAAAAGACCAGACCAACAACCCTGGATTATGTATAAGCATTTACGCCGCTTAATAGCGTAGCTGTGTAGCCATCTCACGAGACGTGCTCCACCTTTGGTGATCCCTGAGGGGGAGGTGTTAAGGGTCTTATGGCTGAGGTGATAGGGGGAGTATGGGTGGGCCTCTTTAGGGCTAAGGGTATGCCGAACAATAGTATCGTCGAGATGCTTGACGTGAGCGGGAGAGGATTGAACGGTGAACCAAGGTGTCCAGGGCTGAAGGTATATCCGGGCCTAGGCGTGAATCCAACCTTGGAGGCTGTTCATGGAAGGTACAACAACAACCCACGGAGGCGGGGGGACCTCCAGCTCCTCAAGAGGCATTGGGTTGAGGGATAAGCCCCTTCCACCTGCCCAGGTATTTACCTAGGCTCAATGAGGTTGGGGGTAGGTTTAGGTCAATAAGAGCCTCAAAAGGGATCTCTGCACCAAATGCACCTACCGGAGCATCGAGGAGTTGGAGGATATCTATAGACGGTATATAAGTCACATCAATAAAGACATAAACAAAGAGACTTATTCCTCATCAAATGGCACCTATATTAAAGAGAATCTCATATTCTTCCATATTCTTCACAAATCTTCCCAAATTTCCAACCTTAACATTTTTTAATCCAGCATCCTTTGCGGCTTCAAAGGCCTCTACCATCTGCTGGAAGTTTGGAGGGGGAACATGCTTTAGCTTATGTTCGGGTAAAAATGCAATTATGGCATATAGAATCTCTGGGTGGACCTGAGCGAGTAATTCTGCTATCTTCCTTATCTGATCGGTTTCAACCCAGCCTGGTATATAGACTGAGGAAACCTCCAGTACAAATCCTCTCTCAATTATTTCAGCGGGCAATTTTAAAATCCATTCATTTGAGGCCCCTGTGAGGTTACGATGGACTTTATCATCATACGCTTTAATATCAAGCCAAAGGGAATCTATGCCGGCATCTCTGAATAAATCCAAGTTCTCAGGTGTCAGGCCATGGCCATTTGTTTCAAAAAGTACCCACAAATCCTCTCCTAAGCTCTTTATCTCCTTTGCTGATTCTGCATAGAACTCCGGCTGACAAGCTAAATCACCACCAGTAAAGGATACAATATTCCTTGCAGGACCCCAGGTCAAATCGTCCAGTAGGGTTAATTGATCTAATCTCAGCCTCCCCGGACAATACTTAGATCTCCTACCCAACGAGATACAGGAGCCGCAGCCAAGGCAAAGCTCGTGAGCATGCCAACTTGATACGTGATCCCTAGGCTCCTTGTAGAGGTTTCCCCTATTCCTCTCAACATATTCTTTAGCGATCTTTCCTATGTCTTCGGGTGCCATCCATTCACCAGAGGCATATTTTGTAAAGTACCACGAATGGCACTTTTTGCAGCTCCAATTGCATCCGGATTGATAGATGGAAAGATACTGTTCGGGTGCCTTATGAGCATACGAATGAATAAGTCTATAAGGGATGCCATCCCTCCACTTAAAAGTGACCTCGCAAGCCCTTCTCCACTCGCCTCCATGGAAGGTTAGGCAACTTCCAGGATTGAAGCCTTGGTCTACTAATCTACACCTCACAATATACCCTTCATCTTAAAACAAGATTTATATCTTCTGCCTGCTGTTATTCACTAAAGTTTCTTTAGTGGCTTGCTTTTATATTTTTACATGTATGTGAATATATGTTTCTTAGAATATACGCGTGAGTGGTCGACTGGGAATGTTGGGATGGATTGTTCCACCGCCGAGAAGACCTAGGAAGAGCAGAGAGGAGTTGTTGAGGGAGAGGATGGAGAAGGTAAACTGGCTTATAGAACAGGGCTTCTTACGGTCTAGGAAGATAATAGAGGGAATGATGAAGGTTCCGAGGGAGGACTTTGTACCTGAGATGTATCGTGACTACGCCTACCTCGAGGTTCCCCTCCCCCTCCCGGGACGAGATGCCACTATATCATGCCCCCATAGCTATCCCATGTTCTATGAGGCACTGGAGTTAAGGGATGGGGACCGATTCCTTGAGGTGGGGGCTGGTTCCGGATACGGCGCGGCTTTGGCGAGGGAGATCGTCGGTTCTAAGGGGTTGGTGGTCACCATCGAAATAGATAAGGAAACCTATGAGTTTGCAAGGAGGAATCTCGAGGTTTTAGGATATCATGATGTGTTGCTCCTCCATGGAGACGGCTCATTGGGCTATCCCCCTAAGGCACCCTATGATAAGATATGCATCACAGCCGCATGCCCGAAGATTCCCAGCCCCCTGATCCACCAGCTCAGATGTGGGGGAAGATTGGTTGCTCCCGTTGGACCACCTGGCTCTGTTCAAGACCTAACCATGCTTGAGAAGAAACAGGATGGCACCGTCGAGGCTAGGGTCATAGAGGAAGTTCTTTATGTTCCATTAAGAGGAAGATATGGATGGTTCGAGACCTAACTCCCCTCCAATGCTCTCTTCAGCCCATGGTCTAGAGGATTCCCATCATAAAGGAATATTTCGACCATCTGCTGACCCTCGAACTACCCAAACCCTCTCAATCCGTTTCTCTCATATAAAAAGGGGAGGATCACTAAAGAAGGCTTAGCGCTGGGCAAAGTGAAGGGAGGACATGCTCTTTTTTTAGAACCACCAGAGCTATAAGTGCAACCATATCTGGCCTCATGCCCTCGATGACAAAATACTCATTGGAACTGTGGGCTAGCCTCTATGATCTGGGGGTGCCTTCGGCGATGAAGAGGTTTAGGAGGTGGCGGGAGCTGGTGTGTGGGCGCGGATACTTGATGCCTTGATGGCTAAGTTGATGGCTAAGGTGAGAGGGCAACTCCCTTAAAGTTGATGGAACCTTGAGGATGGCGGAGGCGTGAACCCTGCTGAGCCCCATCAATTGCGGATCATGATAAATCTATGATAAGTCTCTAATATTGGTCTTCCATCATTTGAGTCTGGTGTTTCATTGAAGTTTGAGAAGATCAGGTCAGTTATACTGGGTGAGGAGCTTGATGAGATTCCCGTGAGCTTGTGGAGGCACTTCCCAGGCATGGATCTCGATGCCTCAAGCCTATGCAGGGCTCAGTTATCCTTCCAACGCAGGTTCGATCCGGACCTGATGAAGCTCTGCCCGAGTGGCGGATATGCCTCCATCGCCTTCGGGGCGGAGATAGAGTACTATGACTCCCCTATAGGGGCTCCTAGGACGAGGGTTTATAGGGTTAAGGATGCTGAGGAATGGGCCTCCCTAGATGAGCCCTCGACTAGAACATATCTGGCCTCATGCCCTCGATGACAAAATACTCATTGGAACTGTGGGCTAGCCTCTATGATCTGGGGGTGCCTTCGGCGATGAAGAGGTTTAGGAGGTGGCGGGAGCTGGTGTGTGGGCGCGGATACTTGATGCCTTGATGGCTAAGTTGATGGCTAAGGTGAGAGGGCAACTCCCTTAAAGTTGATGGAACCTTGAGGATGGCGGAGGCGTGAACCCTGCTGAGCCCCATCAATTGCGGATCATGATAAATCTATGATAAGTCTCTAATATTGGTCTTCCATCATTTGAGTCTGGTGTTTCATTGAAGTTTGAGAAGATCAGGTCAGTTATACTGGGTGAGGAGCTTGATGAGATTCCCGTGAGCTTGTGGAGGCACTTCCCAGGCATGGATCTCGATGCCTCAAGCCTATGCAGGGCTCAGTTATCCTTCCAACGCAGGTTCGATCCGGACCTGATGAAGCTCTGCCCGAGTGGCGGATATGCCTCCATCGCCTTCGGGGCGGAGATAGAGTACTATGACTCCCCTATAGGGGCTCCTAGGACGAGGGTTTATAGGGTTAAGGATGCTGAGGAATGGGCCTCCCTAGATGAGCCCGATGTCCATGGCGGAGTATTAGGTGAGATGATCAGGGCGGTTGAATACCTTAACGAGGCATTGGAGGGGGAGGTCCCCCTAATCCAGACAGTCTTCTCCCCCCTGACCATCTGCCAGAAGATCGGGGGAGAACGTGTGTTGAGGGATATGAGGGAGGAGCCCGAGCTCCTCCTCGAGGGTTTGAGGGTCATCATGAACACTATGGTGGAGTTCACCAGAGCGAACATGGATGCAGGGGCCAGTGGAATCTTCTTCGCGACCCAGATGGCCACCCATGATAAGATGAGCGAGGAGGAGTACCGCAGCTTCGGGATGAGATTCGACCTCCCGATCCTCCGAGCGGCTCGGAGGCGCCCCCTCCTTAACGTGGTTCACATGCATGGAGAGAACATCATGTTCGACCTAATAGCTGAGAACTACCCGGCAGATGCTCTAAACTGGCATGACAAGAGGACCCCGCCAAGTCTGGCCGAGGCGCACAGAAAGTTTGGAGGCCTACTCCTGGGAGGCATAGATGAGCTGGGGGTTCTAGTCGAGGGCTCAGAGGAGGAGGTTGAGGAGATGGTGAAGGCCTCAGTGAGAAGCGTCTCCGGGAGGCGGCTCTTACTGGCACCTGGATGCGTCATACCTCTTAACGCCCCAGATTCCAACCTCGACATGGTGATCAGAACCGCCAGATCTTATAGGGCTTGGAGGAAATCTTCTCCATAATGTTCTCATCTTATATTCATTCGCTTTATAAAATGAACCTTTGAGTTAGATAAGAAGTTCAAACTTTCATCTTTGTTTTTAATTGATTTATTATTTAAATTCTGTTCTCGGAATTTCTCTTCTTGGCGCACCTGGCATAACTGGCACGAATTCCACTCCAGGTCTTCTGACTCTCGTTCCCATCTTGTAAAGGCTCATCAATTGATATATCTCTTCTGGAACCTTTGTCGATACCTTTAATCCCATATTTATTGCATCTTGGGCTGTTATAGGATGATCATGAGTGTATTTTCCACTAACAAGCTCTTCACATACCTTATCTACAGTCTCTCTTGGGTATCTTCCAAGGAGTATTCTGCAGACCAATTCCTCCATCTGAGCGATGGCTTTTCTCGCCTCCTCCGCCAATATTATCGTTCGATCCTCCACCTCATCGATCTTCTTCCTCTCAAGGACCTTCAGAAGTGATGCTGCCGGATAGGACTCGTTCCCCTCCACGAATTGGGGGTCTACGGGCCCAAGCACAGCATAGGGATCCATAATTATCTCATCCGCTGCGAGGGCGATTAGGGTGCCCCCGCTCATGGCGTAATGGGGTATGATGACGGTCTTCCTTCCGGGATGTGAATTTAGGGCTAGGGCGATCTGAGTCGCCGCGAGCGCTATCCCACCAGGGGTATGAATTATGAGGTCTATGGGGGCATCTTTAGGAGCCATCCTGATTGCTCTTAGAACCTCCTCGCTATCATCGATGTCTATGAACCTGCTTATGGGTATTCCAAAGAATGCTATGGTCTCCTGTCTATGAATTAAGGTTATAACTTGAGATCCTCTCAACCTGGAGATCCTCTTCAGAAGCCCACGCCTAGCTGAGTTCAACGCCATCAGCTGGAACTGGGGGACTAGGAAGAACAGCACGAACAGAAGTATCCAGAGATTGTTTACTAGACTTATAAAATCGATCTGGAAAAAGGTAGGCTCAAACATGTTCACAACCCCTTAAGGGCCTCAAATAATTCAGCTTTAAAAGTTAATATAAATATTTAGTATATTAGAGCGTATGAGGGACATTTTTGAATCTCAATTATACCTCGAGCTCATAAAAATGAAGTTGACTTTAAGCGTATGATATCCCATTAATTTAATATATATGGATAGAACTCAGATTCGGGAATGTCGCTGATAGAGTTTGATGGGAGGAAGCCCAAGATCGACCCCTCAGTCTTCCTGGCTCCGGGCACGTGGATAATAGGCGATGTGACCCTCAGGGAGGGGGTAGGGGTCTGGACAGGCTCCATAATCAGGGGGGATGATGACAAAGTTATCATAGGATCGAGGACGATGATCCTAGAGAACAGCTTCATTGAGGCCCCTGCGGGGTCTCCCGTAGAGGTAGGCGAGGAGAGCATAATATCACATGGAGCCATAGTCCACGGTTCTCGGATAGGAAATCATGTTCTAATCGGTATCGGCGCCATAGTCCTCGACAGGGCCGTGGTCGGAGAGGGTTCTATAATAGGCTCTGGGGCATTGATTCCGCCGGGAGCGGTGATCCCGGAGAGGCAGCTGGTCCTAGGGGTTCCCGGAAAGCCCGTGAGAGAGGTAGGGGAGGCTGAGAGGGCCATGGTCTCGGCGGAGTTGGAACGACTGATCTCCAAGTCTGAGAAGTATAAGGCGATCTACGAGTTAAGAGGCCTGACGAGCCTCAACAAAGCCCGCTAGACGGCTTGCAAAACCATCTTTAATCTTTAATTTTTCCCTTTAGAAGCTGTAGGCTGAGGGGCAAATATCCTTCAGGACGCAGCCCTCACAGTTCGGGTTCCTAGCCTTGCAGACCCTCCTCCCATGCTCTATTATAAGGTTGCTGAACTGGAACCACCTATCTCTTGGGACTACCTCCATCAGGTCTCTCTCTATCTTATCCCTGTCCTCCTGAGCCGTCAGCCCTAGCCTTCTGGAGAGGCGCATGACATGGGTGTCCACGGCGATCCCCTCCACAATTCCATAAGCATTCCCTAGCACTATGTTGGCCGTCTTCCTTGCAACGCCCTTCAGCCTCATCAGCTCCTCCATGGTTCTAGGAACCTCCCCCCCGAACTCCTCCACGATCCTCCTGCAGGCCTCCTGGATGAAGCCGGCCTTCTGCCTATAGAAGTTGAGGCTCTTGATCGCCTCCTCAAGCTCCTCCCTAGAGGCGTTGGCATAGTCGGCCGCCGTCTTATATCTCTTGAATAGTTCCTTGGTGACCTCATTCACTTTCTTATCAGTGGTCTGGGCTGCGAGGATTGTCGCAACTAGGAGGTCTAGAGGAGTTCTCCAATGGAGGGCTGTGCCCTTCACCTCGGGATACGCGTCCTCAAGCCTCTCGATGATCTCCTCAACATCCACCCCCATATGCCTCCCATACACAGCGTCGTGGAGTTGACCCTTAAGCTTGACGGGCCTCCTAAAGAACATGTTCCAGTAAGCGTCGTCGAAGCCATTCATTTAAAGACCCGCTCGGAAAAAGCCTCGACACCCCTCCTTTTAAGTTGTAAATCTGCCTTTAATGTGGGAGGGGATTTCGATCCTTGTCGAGTGGGGAGAAAAGAGGTGATGAGGCGGGGAGGCTTCCTCCCGGACAGAGGGCGATCAAGTCTATACTTAAATGGGGCGTTGAGCATCCGGGCATCACCCAAAACCTTCCTAGGATAGATAAAGAAGCCTGGACCCTTAGGGTTGAGGGGGATGTTGAGAACCCCTTCACCCTAGATTGGAGAGCCTTTCTGAGCATGCCTCAGGTAACTTCCAAGAGCGACTTTCACTGTGTTGAGGGATGGAGTGTCCTAGACTGTGTATGGGAGGGTGTGCCCTTCAGGGAGGTTGTCTGGAGGGCTAGGCCCAAGCCCTCCGCAAGATATGTCTGGTTCGAATGCCTTGACGGATACACCACATCCCTCCCCATCGAGGATGTCCTGGGGGACGATGTGATACTCGCCCACAAGCTTAACGGGGAGGACCTCCCCCAGCCCTTGGGAGGGCCTGTTAGACTGGTGGTTCCCAAGAAGTATGGCTACAAGAGCCCCATGTGGCTCTCTAGGGTGGTCTTCATGAAGGAGAAGCGCCTAGGGTATTGGGAGTCTGGAATATACAGCGACACGGCGGACCCCTGGAAGAATGATAGATATCGCAGCCCCTCGCCTAAGTTTGGATTTAGGTAAATCTTTGATTCTCGACTCGAAATAAGCCCCCTACCTTAGAGGGAGTGGGATATGAAGTCTATCCTGCCACCGTCAACCGTTATGGTCTGACCTGTGATGAATCTGGCCTCTTCTGAGGCCAGGAACAGGGCTACACCAGCTATATCCTCAGGCCCTCCAACCCTCCTTAGCATGGTCTTCTCCCTGAAGTAGCTGAGCCTCTCCTCCAGCTCAGCGGGCCTCCACTGGCCGAGGCCCATCTCCGTGGATATGAATCCCGGTGCGATGGCGTTAACATTTATGCCATATGGCCCGAGCTCTAGGGCCAGGCGCTTCGTGAGGATGATAACCGCAGCCTTTGTCGCGGCATATAGCATGTTTCCTGGCAGGATGGCTGTGCCAAGCCCCGCGACCGAGGATATGTTGATGATCCTGCCATACCTCTTCTCCATCATGTGAGGTGCAACAGCCCTAGAGCAGTTCAGGATGCCCTTCACATTCACCCTCCACATGGGATCGAACTCCTCATCCCTGAACTCCAGCAGGGTTCCACCACCCATCAGGACCCCCGCGTTGTTGACCAAGATGTCCAAGCCCTTAAACTCCCTCAAGGCCTCCTCCACCATCTTCTCAACCATCCCCCGATCTCCCACATCCGCCTGAATGCACATCGCCTCTCCTCCACCATCCCTTATCAGTTTAACAACCTCCTCCGCCCTACCCCTCTCCCTGTTATAGTTGACTATCACCTTCGCCCCCTCCCTAGCGAAGGCGAGGGCGATAGCCCTTCCTATGCCTCTAGACGCCCCCGTGACAAGGGCGACCCTACCCTCAAGCCTATGGCAGGCCAACCTCAAGCCTCCAAAATGGGATGGGTGGCCACCCCTGATATTAGCATGTCCCTATTTCTACACGAGGCATCGCACGCAATCCTAAACAAGAGGCTACAGCGCATGTATTTATGTGGTTTATCTGAGTCTTAAAACTAACTTGCAGGAGTGGCAATTGAATTAATTATGTATTTTAGAGGGAAAAATGAATTTTATCTTGAAATGAAGAGTAAAATACTCAAGCTATTGGAGGATCTAGCACAAAGAAGATATAAATAAATTAATAGGAAAAATGGATCCGAAAATTATAGAATTATCTGGAGGCTATTTGGAGTATACGCTTTACGCTTTAAATGGGATCTTCAATTCCCCCAAAAAACTTTTAATTGATGGAGAGATGAAGGTCTTCATGGAGCAAGCCCCTAGAACCCACTGAAGAACCTAGGGTTTAATTATATGACCAAAACCTTGTCAGTTTCTTTCAATAAATAAAAGGATCGAGCACTATAAGGAAATTAGTCTTGTTCTTCTTTGTATATAATTAGTGGTGTTATTAAACTTGATAGATCCTTCATAAGGTATTGATAAGGGTTTGATCAAAGTGTTATAAGGTTAAAGTGAATGAACTCAACCGAATCGCAACGGTCAAAAGCAGCTCTATTACTGATCTCTATAATTATTATTCATTAACAATTGATGGAGCTGTACCTGTGGCCTTTATTTTAATAGTTTTAGTTTTCCTGTTACTAGGTCTATCTTCTCAGACCTGTCTGGTCCAACTCCTAAGGCTGTTGTGGTTCCTGGAGGGATCTCGGTTAGCCCTCTGTCGACTATTAACGTGTTGGGGATTCCGAGCTCCTGGGCTTTCTTCGCGAGCTCTTCTAATTCTTCAAGGGAGTCGACCTTTAGGATGACCTTCTTTGAGCCCTCCTCCATCCACGCCTTCCATATCCTCCTCTTCTTCTTCCTCGCCTGCTCCGAGGCTTCTAGGGAGGCGTGGCATGCCTGGCTAACCAGTTTACCTATGCTCATCCCTAGATCCGTGCGGAGGACGATGCACTGCTTGTACTCGAAGGGTCTGTCATCCTGCAAGGTTCATGGCACCAGTCTATCCCTATCCCTTGGGAACATGCAGCACTCCCTTATGTTGCTCATCCCTGTGACCGCCATCGTCAATCTCTCCAGCCCTATGCTCCACCCAGCGTGGGGTGGGGCCCCATATCTGAAGCACTCTATGTAGTGGGTGAAGCTCTCGGGATCCAGGCCCTTCTTTTTGAGCTGTGAGATTAGGAGTTCTGGGTGGTGTATCCTCTGGGTTCCGCTACTGACTTCTATCCCCCCGTAGATGAGGTCGAAGGCGTGCACCAACTCCGGGTTATCTCGGTGGGGCATGGCGTAGAAGGGCTTGAGGGTTGAGGGCCAATCCTTTATGAAGAAGGCCTCCTCCCCCACAAGGCTAGTGAGCTTTGTCTCCTGAGATTTCGTGAAGTCATCCCCCCATCTGATCTCCTCCTCTGAGCTTCTCAGAAGCTCTATTGCCTCGCTGTAGGAAATCCTCTTGAGGGGGAGATGGGGGACCTTTATGGTTCTCCCAAGGGTGTCGAGCTCCTTAGAACATCTCCTCTTCACGTTCTCTAGCATGTATGCTAATGTCTCCTCGAGCACCCTCATCACATCCTCGTCGTCGGCGAAGGCCTGCTCCACATCCATCTGCCTCACCTCGTTGAGGTGGGTTGGAGTGTTGAACTTCTCGGCCCTCCATACTGGCACAACGGTGTAGACCCTCTCAAGGCTTATCGCGCACATCTGCTTGTATAGCTGGGGGCTCTGGGCTAGGTAGGCCTCCCTCTCGAAGTATGGTATCCTGAAGAGTTCAGCTCCCCCCTCGGAGGCGGATGAGATGATGCATGGGGGCTGTATCTCCATGTACCCCCTCTCGGTCAGGAATCTCCGAAAGGCCACGAGGAGTTCGTGCTGGATCCTGAAGATGGCCTTGGTTCGGGGGGTCCTGAGATCCATAAATCGGTAGTTCAGCCTGGTCTCGAGCTCGGCCTTCACATGCCCCGAGACATCTAGGGGAAGGGGCTGCTTAGATCGGTTAAGGATGGATATCCTCTCCGGGATGAACTCGAACCCCCGATGGGCTATCTCGCTTGCCCGAACCTTCCCGGTGGCCGAGATGACATCCTCTCTGCCAAGCTTAAGCTCCCAGAGGCTGGGCTCGGCCTCCCCGGGCTTCAGGGTTATCTGGATCTCGCCGGTTATGTCTCTTAGTAGGATGAACTTGATGTTTCCGATGTCTCTAACCCTTGAAACCCACCCAGCTATTGTGACCTCCTCCCCCAGTCGCCTCATGGCCTCCTCTATGCTGATCCTCTCCAACCCCCTTCCCCGCGCCCGTGAGCTATTCCCTTGGATTGGAGGCTATTAAAAGTTTGGTCGAGGTCTTACATACTCTACTCTTAGGTTCATATTCCTGATCTTCTTCGCAGCGTCCGATAGGGCTTTGATACGTTTCTTGCTGAGTTCCTTGCCTTTGCCCCTTAGGACAACTCTTGTCTCCGTGCTTCCATCGGGTAGCCAAATTATGTTTATCGTGAGGATCTGCTGGTTTGAGAATAGATCCTCAATAAACTTCCTATCGTTGACACCTTCTTCTAGGATCAAAATGTGCTGCTTGTTCAGCTCCTCCTTGATAAGCTTTGAGAGTTTCCCGCCATAGCTGAGAAACTTTGCCCGGTCCCCCTGTCCGACTATCAGGACCAGGTAGCCCCCGGCCTCAAAAACATTTACGAGCTTTGCCCTCTGCAGGAGTGGAAACTGATCCTCCACCTTCAAAAGGAGTTGGGCGGTTTTTATATAGAGGTTGTTGACTAGACCCTTGCGTATCTTCTCCTGGCACTTGGAACATAGCATCCCGCTCTTGAGACAGAACTCACATAGCTGTGTCTGCACTCGTCCTTCCCCCTCTCAAGAGAGGAGGAGAGAGTGCGAGATGCCTGTTCCATCCGTTTCATCGGGTTAACCTGATCTCGATGGTGCTCACGTTGGTGGGAGGCTCCTCAGCCCCCTCAGACTTCACCTCTTCGGTCCCTATCTTAATATCCGAGACCTTCACATCAGGCATGAACCTATTTCTAATAATCTCCACGACATCGACGGCCTTGCTTATAGCCCTCCCCCTCGCCTTAACGACCACCTCATTCGAGCTCGTGAAGAGGGTCATGCAGGCGACCACATAGCTCATGGAGGGCTTCTTCCCGATGAAGACGGTGTTCGATCTCGACACTTCGACTCCTCCTCCATCTCTCTAAGAGTTCAAAGATAAAAAATATTTCTAGTTAAAAGCGTTTCGAGGCCCAGCGCGAGGTTTATCTCTCCCGCGCCCGCGCGCCTTAGACTAGAGGGAGCTTCTCTATGCCTCACGAGGTGGCTAACCAGGAGAGCCCTTAATTTCTTAATCAATTGTTGATTTTGGAATGGTCTAAACCGCGATAATCTCCTGATCCTCAAGGGTCTTACCGGATTCATTCCCTCCATGAATCAGCGCCATTCATAGCTCCATTGAGCGGGTCAAACATATTCTCATAGGTTCTAGGGCTGGAGGGCCAAGACCTTTTATGATAGGCCCACTGGAATATGACCCCATAGCTTAGCCCCTCTGAATCCCTTAAAGAGGAAGCAAAAGAGGCGAAGCCCTCAGCCTGGCAGCTCCTAGACATAGAAAAGGTAAAATATCCCGGATCCATTAAGATGCACCATTAACAGCATGATGAGGGCCTAGAAATGTCTCTCAGAGATCCATTCAAACTCGAGTTGGCTAGGAGGCATCTCTTGGATAAAAAGGTCTGCAGAAACTGTGGGGCTACAAACCCCCTGGGTGCGGTTAAATGTAGAAAGTGCCGCAGCAAAAACCTGAGGCTGAAGAGGAAGAAGGCGAAGGGCAGGTAATAAACAGATGTTTCTCTCAGAGGGCTTAAGGTCTAGGAATCCTCCCCTCTCTGTCAACATTATCACATGGCCTCTTGGAAAGTTTGGCCTCCCACTACCTTGGCTTAGGGGATTTGGATATATTCGACAAATTTCATACATAATTTAAAGAAAACGAGTATATAGTCATTTATTTTTAATTTTAGGCTCGGAAGGGCGCCCATAAAGTTTACAGAATAGATTAAGGGGAAGTTGTCAGAACCTAGACTTGCCATGCCGCTTTTGACCTGCCCAGGTTCTTGAAATAGGCATAAAGGATTTTATTCTGAAACTATACAACTCTATTTGGGCCGGTCGTTCAGCTTGGTTAGGACACTGCGTTCACACCGCAGAGGTCGCCGGTTCGAATCCGGCCCGGCCCACTTAATTTTTAGCTGAGCTTCCCAGAAAGAACCTTTTGGCTAATATGAAGCCTCTTTCATCGCTGTAGGCCGTGAACTGTTCTCTTCGGGCTCTAACAGAACAAGTTATCGAGGCGGGCATTAAGATGGCATATGGCCAGCCGCTGTAACGGGTGAAGACCACTTGAATATTGTTTTGGACGGCTAAAGCCAAAGCGCTTGCCGAAAATGCTACGCCAGAGGAGCAGCAAATTATAGAGTCAATGTCATCTGCGACTATTTCCTTAACTTCGCCCTCCTTTTTTACAATAAAGTGGTTTCTCTTAATACAACCTTATCCAACCATTAAAAAGCCTATTTCGATTAAATGAATATTTTAAAGTGTTTTCCAAAGGTTTTCTGTTATGCCTTTTATTTCCAGTTTTCCCTTCAGTTTTTCTATTATTGGTTGAAGGTTTTCCCATTCCTCTTCTGTTAAGGGAGTAGTTCCAGTCTTTTCCACTATTGTTTTGATCAGTTGCTTTGTGTTAGCCTCTCCAGTTTCTGTTTTCGGCACGATCAGCCATATGTCGTAGAAAAGCGTTGTCTTAAACATTCTCGGTATCTCTGCGAGGAACTCGAGTATTGTGCTGTCTTCAGTTTCAGCTCCAGACCTGTAAAACACCTTTTTCAATGCCGCAATGAGGATGCTTGTTGGAAGGAAAAAAGCAAGGGCTAAACCCTTTATAAGCTGGCTAACTGTAATTGTTATCCCCTCAGTTTCGGCGAGTCTGTCGAGAGCAGCCTTGGCCTCATCCCTGTCAAGCTCCTTGAATGAAACATTCATTTTCTTAAAGATCTCCGTTAAAGGTTTCCTAACAATAAAACCCAAACCAAAAGTTTTAGAAGCTTTATCAAGAAACCTCTTGCTCACATATAGCACAAATGGTTCAGGCAATGCTCGCATCGCCCCGAAATACTTTAGTTTAAAAACCTTAAAAGGCTAACGATTTTTCTTGCTTTTTTATCGGGCAGTGGAGGAGCAGGGGTTTCAGGCGGCAATGTTGCCTTTTAAAGAATTGATACCAATTCTTTAAAATGCCTACTGGGCATTTAAAGAACTACTTTTAAAATCCGAGGAAGCTGTGCTGCTAAAAATTGATGTAAATTAGATGAGAATCTTTATCTGCAGGTTATGTGATGGAGTTTGAGGTGTTATAGTTGAGGAACCCA
>JAGTQJ010000157.1 GCA_018396515.1 Candidatus Bathyarchaeota archaeon
ACACCCGCTGCCCGAGAAGGTGGTCAGGGTGCTCGGCGTTTTCGATGGGATAGAGGATGCGGGCAAAGCGATCGCTCAGATAAGGAGGAGGGGCTATGTCCCCATGGTACTCGAGCTCCTGGATAGGGAGACGATAGAGATAGTCAATGAGTCGCTGGGCTACGGCATAGAGGTGGCTGAGGCGATGGTGATGGCGGATGTTGACGGTCCTAGGGAGAGCGTCTGGAGGATCGCTGGCGAAGTTGAGAGCGTGATGAAGGAGAGCGGGGGTAGAACAAGCGCCAGCGATGATCCAGCGGAGATGGAGAGGCTTTACATGGCGAGGCAAGGCGCTTACGCCGCAGTGACCAGAGCTTATCCGGGAGTGCTGCTCGAGGACATAACGGTGCCCATATCTAAGCTGATGATAGCCCTGAGGGAGCTTGATGCGATGAGGAAGGAGTATGGGTTGAGGATGCCCGTCTTCGGACATGCTGGCGATGGTAACCTGCACCCCGACATAGGCTTCGACCCGAGGGATGAGGAGCAGCTGAGGAAAGCAAAGGAGATGTTCGTGAAGACTGGAGAGCTTGCCATAAGGCTAGGGGGGGCGATAAGCGGTGAGCACGGGATAGGATTAGCTAAGAAGGAACTCTTCTTGGAGGAGATAAAGGCGATCAGGGGAGAGGGTTACGTCGAGATGGTGAGGATGATAAAGCGCATGATGGATCCCAATGGGATAATGAACCCGGGCAAGATAGTCTTCTGATCAGCCCCTCAGCACCCCCTCTCTTAACGGCAGTATCTCCTCCTTCGGCGCCTCATCGAAGAGCTCCAAGTACTTTCTGAGGACCCTTGGTATCGCAACGCTGCCATCCTCCCTCTGGTGGTTCTCCACTATCGCGCTTATAGTTCTCGTAGTGGCCAAAGCCGTACTGTTCAGCGTGTGGACGAACTCCCTCCTCCCCTTCCTATCCAGCTTTATCCTGAGCCTGTAGCTCTGCCAGTCGACGCAATTGCTGCAGCTCACTAGCTCTCTGTACCTTCCCTGAGCGGGGAACCAGGCCTCAAGGTCGTACTTCTTGGCTGCGCTGGCTCCCAAGTCCCCTGATGCTATGCTCACGACCCTGTAAGGTATCTCCAGGTCCCTGTAGATCTCCTCAGCGTTCTCTATAAGCTTCTCGTGCCAATAAGAGCTCTCTTCAGGCTTCGAGAAGACTATCTGCTCCACCTTGCTGAACTGGTGGACCCTGAATATCCCCTTCGTGTCCTTCCCGTGGGTTCCAGCTTCCTTCCTGAAGCAGGGGCTGATGCCGACGTACAGTTTGGGGAGCTCCTCCTCAACAAAGGTGTCGCCAGCGTGCATCGCTATCAAAGGATGCTCGGATGTTGCGATCAGGTAGAGGTCCTCCCCCTCGACCTTGTATATGCTGTCCTCGAAGGTGGGCAGGTCTATGACGCCGAGGTAGTGGTCCCTCCTCATCATATAGGGGGGTATCACGGGCGTGAATCCCTTCCTCGTTATCTTATCCAGGGCGAATAGTATGAGGGCCTGCTCAAGCCATACTATATCCTTGAAGAGGTAAAAGAACCTGCTTCCAGATATCTGAGCTGCTTTCAGTGTGTCAACTTGCTTAAGTACCATTTCAAGCTCATCGGCATGGCCAACTGGTTCCCAATCTATCAGCTCATAATCGACATCGAAGCCGCCCGTCTCCTCCCTGAAGGAGTCCAGCTTGCTCCTGGGAACCTTCGGCCTCCCCCAGAACCTTAGTGGCTTATTGTACCTCTCATCCGGACCTATAGGTACGCTCTCATCTATAATTGCAGGCATCGATAGCAGGACAAGCTCCCTCTCATTAGATAGCTCATCAACTATCTTCTCAAGCCGTTCTATCTTCTCACCCAGCTCCTTCGCTTCCCCTATCAGCTCCTCCCTCTCTCCCGGATTAGCCCTAGCGATGGCTCTGTTCACCTCATTCCTCCTCTCCCTAAGGGAATTGAGCTCCGTTAACGCTTCCCTCCACTTCTTATCCAGCTCAAGAGCTCTCTCGAGAATGTCCAATGGGAGGAACCTCTTCCTCAGGTTCTCCCTCAGCATCTCAGGGTCATTCCTCAGAGCCTCAAGTATTGACCAGCTCAGTTCTCACACCGAGCACCGCGGAAACCCCCCATTTTAAAGCTTGCTCGCTTGGGGTCGTTCGGTGGGGCCACGAATGGCTAGGAGGGAGGGGGCCAGTGAGGAGAGCTTGGAGTTAGCACCTATTCCGAGGACTATGAGATCTCCCTCACCCGGCTTCAGCGTGTCCTCAAGCATCTTGCTGTCCCTGGGAGCGTAGCTGGAGAGCCTCTCCCCTGTCTCCGGAAAGACGAGAGCGCCTCCTAGCTTCCTCAGTATCACAGCCCCTCTTCCGCCCGATCTAACCGCCTCATCCCTGAGCTCCAGCACCTCTGAGTAGTTGACGCACCTGACCAGAGTAGCGTAAGCGCTCCCCTCAACGATCTCCCTCAACTCCACCTCGATAGGGCCTACCAAACATTCCCTGATTTCCCTCACCTTCTCCATTCCCAGCTCCGTTAGGAAGCAGCCTCCTCTGCCGCAGTTCACCCAGCCCATCTCCCTCAACCTGTTTACGAGACTTCTGACGCTCCCCTCACCCAGTTCCATGAGAGCCGATATCCTCTTCCTTCCAAGGGGATTTCTCTCAAGCGTGATCAAGAGGAGGACAGCGTGTAGTAAGTTATAGCTTGGCAGGGGCCCGGGCAACCTCTCCACAGCAGCTCTGAGCTCGCTTATGGCCATCAATCCGTCCTCACGGGGAGGGAAAACTTTATAAGCTTTATGGATGGATAATCCATCCATGATGGGTATGGGCGAGAGGGCGCTCAAGCTCATGGCTACCATCTTCCTGATATGGGCCCTGATGTCGACAGCGCTCTACCTCCAGCAGGTCCTCGCACCACCTCAGGCAGCTGAGCCAGTGAGGGTGAGCATCGGGATCAAGAGGGTTCAGGGCAGCTCCTAGCACAGGAGCCACGTACCC
>JAGTQJ010000016.1:0-1958 GCA_018396515.1 Candidatus Bathyarchaeota archaeon
CAGCCCCAGCCTCATAAACCCTCTTTAATAGGTTTGCTGATAGGCCAAGGATCCCGGCGGCGTTCATCACAGGATTCCTTAACTTAAGCCCCCCTATCTCCACTGCTAGGTTTAATTGAGACGTCATTCTCAAATATTGGGAGAGGGCTCTGGATAAACCTTCAGGGATATGTGATATGAGGGAGGAAGGCTCAGCCCGCCGGATCTATATAGTTGAATCCATCATCGGACTGTTCGGGATAGATGAGAATAATGGGATCATAGAGAGGATCCTTTACAAGGGGGGTCTTGAGGAGATCGCAGAAACCATAGACCGGCAGAGGAGGGGGGAGCTGACGGCCGAGGTCACCGAGGCGATTAGAAGGCTTTTGGAAAAGGGGTATACGAGGTTCATCTTCTCAAACAGGGCCTTGGCGGAGGGCGCGAGGGGGAAGATGGTGGTGGATGCGGAGTTCCTCGAGAACCCTAAGGCCTGCAGATATCTCCGCCTGAATCTAGAGAGGATAGCGCTGGAGAGCGGCCTCGTGAGAGAAGCTTCCCAGCTCTATGAGATGAACAGGGAGATCTCGCTTATCTTGGCGAGGAGGGATGTTGGTAGGGCCTTATCTGATAGGGAGGCCATAATAATCAAGGCAATCCAGACATTGGAAGGGCTTGACAAGGCCCTAAACACCCTCTCAGGGAAGCTGAGGGAGTGGTATGGCCTTCACTTCCCCGAGCTTGGCAGGATCATCGAGGATCATGAAACCTACTCCACAATCCTCGGAGAGTTAGGCGATAGAACGCTGATGGTGGAAATCCCAGAGAGTATAAATCTTGATGAGAGGATCAGGGTTGAGATCTCTAAAGCTTCCTCAACCTCGATCGGGGCGCATATGTCGGAGGAGGATGTTGAGCCCGTGAGAAGGCTGGCCTCACACCTCAAAGGCCTCTACGGGTTTAGGAGGGAGCTTGAGAAGTATATAATGAAGACGACATTGGAGGTAGCCCCTAACCTTTCAGAGCTTGCAGGGCCCATCCTCGCAGCGAGGCTGATAGAGAGGGCCGGGGGGCTTAAGAGGCTTTCGATGATGCCCTCCGGCACGATCCAGCTTCTGGGAGCTGAGAAGGCAATGTTCCGTGCCTTGAAGACCAGGTCGAAGCCCCCTAAACACGGCCTCATATTTCAACATCCAATCGTGCACAACTCCCCAAGAAAGATGAGGGGAAGCTTGGCGAGGATTCTGGCATCCCAACTTGCAGTCGCCGCTAGAGCGGACGCCCTCACTGGAAAGTATATCGGAGAAGAGCTTAAGAGAAAGCTGGAGGCGAAATTAGAGGGGTTAAAAATCCACCGTAAATAGCGAGGATTATCAAAGGTGGATGTATTTTGAGATTTTAAGATGGAGATCTATTTAAACCAGAAGTGAAATGTTATATCGTGGGTCGTGCTCATTATTGCAATTTTTTTGAGAATTGGTCGGTGATATGGATATTATAAAAGCCGTTTATTCAACGCTGATTCTCTCTGTTGGGTGGGGGACTGAAAGGTTTACATACTAGATAGCCCATCCTATAAACGATAAACCTCGAGGTGAGCGGTGTGACGGCGTATCCCGAGGCTTCGCATGAGATGTTCAGGAGGTCGGACTGCCCCTATCTCTACAGCTGTGAGAACCAGGTTACAAGGGACTATTTCACGAGGATCTGTAATACACCGGGGTATGTCAACTGCCAGTACTTCGCTAAGATGGTGGGGGAGCTGAGGAGGCCCATGACCTGGCTCCAGAAGCTGGCAGTGGAGCAGGAGAGGCTCATGGAATCCGATGTTGAGGTTCGGTGAGCCTAGAGGGCCAAACCACGGAGGAAGAGGATGGGTATAGAGATACACGAACTATTTCAAGGTGTATTTGAGATTCTCATGGAGGATAGGAGGCTCCTGGCGACTATCAATCTAACCCCTGGGATCGGCTGCCTCT